>NZ_CP047130.1:3359117-3664492 GCF_009832865.1 Colwellia sp. 20A7
TTAGTAGCAATCGCTTTATTAGGATCTTCTTCAATGCTTTGGACATTTAATGGTTTCTGAATTGGCGTGGTACTTTGGCATGCAGCAATCCCAAAACTAACAAACACAATGAAAAACATTTTATAAAACATAAAGCCTCGTTTTATATTTTGTGTATTTATAACTAAATTCATTGCTTATCTCCAATACCAACACTCTTAAGTATAATTTTCATTGTTGTGCCACTAGGCGGCTCTGTTTGACTAATAAGCGTAATATCACCATTTAATCTCATCAGCAGCTCTTTAACAATAGTTAAACCAAGGCCGCTACTCTTAATATTATATTCTTTGGCTGGTGTTCCTTGATAGAAAGCATCAAAAACTTTAGCTTGCTGATAATCTTCAATACCATCGCCTTGATCACTGACTGAAAATACCAACTGATAATCACTCATAATAGCGGCTATTTTTACAACGCCATTTTCAGGTGAATATTTTATAGCGTTAGATAATAAATTATCAATAATAACATTAAGTTGCTTCACATTACTTTCAATTGTGATATTGATATAATCTTTTTCTATCCTAATGTTTTTTCGTTTAATATCTAATATTCTATCGTTTAAGACTTGCTCAATAAGTTCTGATAAATTAATTGTTTCCTTATCTTGTAAACTTGTTGAGTCTAAAACAATGTTAAAATCAAGCAACTCTTCAATTAAACGCTGTAATCTAGTCGTACTGTTACGAATAATTTTGGTGATCTCTTGTTGATCAGTATTAAGCGGGCCAACGCTGTTATCATAAATTAACTCTGTACCCTCTCGTATTGCTGCTAAAGGGGTTTTTAATTCATGAGAAATATGTCGGATAAAACTCGATTTTTGTAACTCTAACGCATGTAAACGACTTCTCATGCGATTTAAAGCATCATTTATTTCTTTAATTTCAAGAAAACCAGCAACATAGTCTGCGGGTAAATTAGTATCTTGTTCAAAATTACCTTGTTGAAGTCTTCCTATTTTTAGAATTAATCGCTTAAGGGGCTGAGTAATTAAAATAATAAATATACCCGCAATTAATAACGAAATAGGAATAATAAATAAGCTTTGTAATAAGGTATGGCTTACACGCTCTGTGGCATCTTTGATACCTTGAGCTTGTTGGCTTATAAACTCGCGACTACGCGTATCTATTTCCTCATTAATATTAATTAATCGTTTGAATTGATTTTGTAATTCTTCTAAAGACGTTACTGCTGCTACGCTATCGATATTTGATGTAGTAATGCTGGGGATCATTATACTCTGGTGTACTTGAAGTATTGATATTGAGAATTGCTCACTTAATTGCTTTATTGCGCTATCGTCGAATTGGTGTAGCTTCTCGTTTGTTGCCTGTAATATTTGTTGCTCAATAATATAATTATCTTTTAACTCATTATCTTGTAGCACTAAATACTGACTGGCATACCTTTCCATTTTTTTTAACGTATTATTTATTTTCTGATTAGTATTAATTAACTCTGCCACTGTAAAAATAGAGCTAGCTCCCTGCTTAGAGAGTTCATTTACTTGCTTAGCACTATATAAAAGCGCCAACACTAAAGGTAGCGCCACTAGCGTAAATCCCAAAAAAGTTAATGTCTTTATTGATAACGACTTTATTCGATTTAATTTACTACCAATATCAATCTTTAATTTATTCAGCCAAAGCACTCGGAAAAACCTCTCATCATTAATTCAACGCCTTTTTATGACATTTTCATAGTAAATACAATGATGTCTCAAATAAGAGACAACTCTTTTAAAAAAAACATTTGTCGTTAACTATTGATTTATATCGACTTATTTAAAAACCAGTTGTTTTATTTTCATAAAACTTTATCAAACAAATAAACCTGTCTCCAAATAGAGACAACAAAACGTAAAAACAAACCTTAAAATACAATTAAAAACTTAAAAAACAGCAACTTAAAAAACTGGTACAGAGTATGCATACACCATATTCGAACACATAACCGAGAGTAAATAGTGCATATAAACTGATTTATTTAACTAGTTATGGATTTTATCGTAAATACGCATCGAGCGTTGCTCAACTACAATTAAAAAGGATATCAAAATGAAAAACATTAATTTATTCAAAGTTACTATGATGGTAATTACTGCTGCTCTTGCTTCTAATTTTGTAAATGCTGAAGATAAACTAAGTGCAACGATAGAAAATGCTCAACCTAAAATAGAACAACAGCTTAGCTTTCCTGCATTAATTGCTGAATTAGACGGCGATGCTAATGGCATGTTAAGTCAAGATGAAGTTGCTGTTTCTCACCTTACCTTCTTGCAAGAAGAATTTAATAATATCGATGCCAACCAAGATAGCCAAATTGAAGAAACTGAATTCAATAGTTTTATTGCTCAGTTGAAAAAGAAAGTATCAGATATGGCCAATGCTGAAGACTAGTATTTACTCGGCTGTTAATCACTAGTTTGATCTCTTAAGCCGGCTGTCCCCCTTTACAGCCGGCTTTTTTGATCATTTAGTGCGCTCTAACTAAAGCTAAATAATTGAACCAAATCTAAAAGTTACTCCACACTACACAAATGTAACGTTAATAGGCAAAACATTGATTGAATTTATCCCTAAGAGAATAGCAGCTCAATTATCCAATGGCACAATCTATGTAGCATCCTTTTTAAAACCAATAACTCAGCATTTAAAGCTTTATTTTATATTCGTCATTCGCCCCTTGCGAGCTCATTAGTAAATTATAAACGGAGATTCACATGAAAAAGCACTTCGCCAAAAAGACGCTAGCTTTAGCTATTATTGGCGCTCTCAGCTCTGTATCAATAACAACCTTAGCGCAAACTGATACAAATGAAGATGAAATAGAAACAATTGAAATTAAAGGCTTTCGCGGTAGCTTACTTCAAGCAAAAGACTTAAAACGAAATGCATTGGGTACGCAAGATTCAATTGTAGCTGAAGATATAGCCGACTTTCCAGATCTTAACCTTGCTGATGCATTGCAGCGTATTCCTGGTGTTGCCATTACTCGTGAAGGTGGTGAAGGCCGACAAATATCATTACGTGGCTTAGGCCCAGATTTTACCCAAGTACAGCTTAATGGAATGGAAGCATTAGGCACTTCATCTTCGGCTATGGATAGTCGTGGCTCAATCAGTCGCTCACGCGCTTTTGATTTTAACATTTTTGCTTCTGAATTATTCAACCGTGTTGATGTGAACAAGTCTTTCTCAGCCGATATGGATGAAGGTGGCATCGGTGGAACAGTTAATTTAGTAACCGCTAAACCTTTTGATTATGACGGCTTTAAAGGGGCGATTAGTGGTCAAATAGGACAAAATACTTTAGCCGATGGTACAAGCCCTAGAGTAGCAGCATTAATTTCGAATACGTGGGGAGATTTTGGTGCTTTAGCATCGGTCGCCTACAGCAAACGTAATACCAATGAACAAGGCTTTAATACCTACCGTTGGCGATTACAAAATGCAGATGGGTCAGATATTTCGGCTCTATCTCAGGAAGACCAAGATGCCGTTAACAGTGGTGACCTAAGATTTTCACGCGGTAGCCGTTACTCTTCATTTGAAAATGAACAAACCCGTATTGGTGCAACCGTTGCTTTACAGTATCGCCCTAGTAGTAACTTTAAAATAGGGTTTGATGGCTTATACGGTGTTTTGGATAACGACCGTAATGAATTTCACCTGCAAAGCAGAGGCTCAAGCTCTACTGCATTAGGCTGCACAGGTCCAAGTTATAGTAGTATCCAAGCGGAAGCTAACGCGCCTACTTGCTCAAGTTTGGTCGATATACAATATAATGCGGGTAACGAAGTAATTTATTCACGTTTTGAAAACGCAGCGATTCACTCAGAAAGTCGTCAACAAAATGCTGATACTACATTAACCCAAATGGTGTTAAATAGTGAATGGAACATCACCAATAGCTTCACTTTAAAAGCTTTAATTGGTCACTCTAATAGTGATTTTGATACTGGTAGCACTAAAGTCTACTTAGAATCATTTGGCGACCAAACAATTGATTATACCAAAGATAAATTCTATGGCGTTAACACCTATGGTTACGATGTAACTGACGTTAATGAATATCGTTATCACGAAATTGATCTAGAAGAAGATCAAATATCGAATAGTTTTGATCTTGCCAAGTTAGACACAGTTTATATGCTAGACACTGCAGGTACTATTACTGCAGGTATTTCTTTAAAAAACTTTAAAAATGAAGCATGGGAAAATAAAACTGAGAATATCTTGCGTACCGACTGGGAACAAGGAAATGTAAGCGATATTATTGATCCTAGTTTAACTTATACCTATACAGGCCATAACGAACAACAATGGTTAGCCGTTGACATACCAGGTGTATTAAATGCCTATGGCATAAATAGCAACTTACCTCAGGCCGACTACTCTAACCAAGTAGAAGAAGAAACGTTAGGTGCTTATCTACAATACGAATTTGGTGCTGATTTTTTTAATGGTTTTTTACGAGGCAATATAGGGGCACGATATTACAGTACAAATATTAGCTCGATAGGTTTAGTAAATAATGAACTTACTGAAGTAACTCAAGAATACTCTGGTGTATTGCCAACATTAAACCTTGCTTGGGAAGCCACTGATAATTTAGTGATACGAGCAAGTCTTGGAAAGAATGTCACACGTCCTTCGTTATCGGCATTAAATGCAACAGGAACGGTACAAAATGATCCTAACTCAACAAATGGCCTTAGCATTTCATCAGGTAATCCAGGACTAAAACCATTTGAATCAACCAATTTCGAAACCGCAATAGAATATTACTTTGATGAAGTTGGTTATGTATCTGTCGCCTACTTCACTAAATCAATTGATAATTTCATTGTTACCAATACAGCATCATTAGCGTATGGGAATACTGGTTATTCATTATCATTTTTAGGTGACGTTGACGCCAATGGCAATCCACAAACAGCAGATACTATGTATACCGTTATTCAGCCAATTAATACCGATAAAAGCGACATTAGCGGTTATGAAATGGCGTTTCAGCGAGATTTAGACTTCTTACCTGAGCCACTAAATAATATTGGTTTAATTGTTAATTACACTTATGCCGACGGCGAAGCCTTGTATCGAAACGTAGGTAACACTGGGATTGATGAATATAAACCATTTCCGGGACTATCTGAGCATTCAGGTAACTTTACCCTTTATTTTGAACAAGAGAGTTGGGGAGCACGTATTTCGGCTGCTTACCGCAGTGATTACATTTCAGATGTTTCTTCAAACAGTGATGAAGATGAGCGTGGTTTTCATGCAACCACCTATGTTGATTTCTCAGCCTTTTACAATATAACTGAACAACTAAAAGTAACCATTGAAGGCACTAACTTAACTGATGTAAAAGAAGAACAGTACAGTGATTCAGCTGATAGATTATACAACGCGACTGAAAACGGTCGTACTTTCTATTTAGGCGCCACCTACATATTTTAACAAAGAACAACGACAAACCAAGAGCAATGATGAAATGACTACTTTGTAAAATATTTTATAAAATACTTTGTAAAGTTAACCTAAGTAATCATTAGTTTGATTACGTTAGCTGACAGTATATGCTGTCAGCTAATGTTGGTTATCAATCAATAAAATTATAACTGCACACATATCAATAAGGGGTACAAAGATGAATGAGAGAATAAGTCGTCATATTAAAATCAACGATTGGATCTTCGAAGTGAAAATGGTTAAAGCTTTACGTGTTAAAAACTACGGCGACCCTTATAGTGCAGTAGCTAATATTAACTTAAATGGCAGTAGTGCATACGTCGATGGCATGATGCAAAAGAATTTACTACAAATAAGTACTAAAGATATCGCTGCTATTGAAAAATATTGTGACAAAATGTCAATTAACGACATAAAGTTTGATACAAATGAGAGAGATTTAAATACCGCTCAATTATTCACTTTACCTACAGGATAAGATTAAGCATGGTAAATCTAAACAAAGGTTAGTCGATAAAATTTCCTCTCAACGTTGGCTTTTGTCATATTGAGCCGTTTATAATAAATGGATAATTGCCGTCGTCCTAATTTTAACGTTAGGGGCAACCTCGATAATATCAAAGCTATTTCCAACTACTTTATATCTAGTTTATAACTATAAATTTAAATTTTTGTTTGCATTAACAGGAAATAATTCCTCTGACATCTTTCTTTGAAAAGTGAACCAATTTATCCAGCCAAAGCTAATACAAACAAGCCACATAAAATAATCAATCAATAATAATTCATTCCTTTCTATTCCAACATTACGTATTAATGCGGACCATTTATAAAAACCATTACCCGTTTTAAATTTATAAACACGATCACCCTGCTTTGCCCATAAATAATCATACGTAAAGCAAAAGTCATGCAATATAACCGGAATTAATAACAGTCCTGTTGGTGAAAAAAAGATCCATACGAGTGAAGGATATGAACTACCATCAAATACAAAGCCTTTAGGAATAATAATGACTCTTTTGTTTGGTAATACATAATGCCAATCTTCAACAAGCTGCCATTGTCTTTTTCTAAAAAGTAAAC
Source organism: Colwellia sp. 20A7 (assembly GCF_009832865.1). Lineage (NCBI taxonomy): Bacteria > Pseudomonadati > Pseudomonadota > Gammaproteobacteria > Alteromonadales > Colwelliaceae > Colwellia > Colwellia sp. 20A7. The sequence continues at coordinate 3,365,728 of NZ_CP047130.1, forward strand.
GCCACAGCTTAGAATAAAACGAAAAACGTTGTGTCTTTATTGCAAAGGGCTGTAATTTTGGCATTTCCATAAAATTTATCACATTATTAATAGTTAATAATGTAATTCTATAGTTAAATGTGTAATAGATTAAAACGTAAAATTTCACTTAGTTTAATTAAAAAAATTTGTTGAACAACGGCCTATTAGGAAAAGTAATGTCTTTAGAGTTATTACCTGAATATATTGAAAAAGTAGATGAGCTTTTTACTCATGAATTACCACTCAATGCACTTACCGTAGAAATTGAACGTGAATTGTTACCTGAAAATACTGCCATTTTACTCGAAGCGTTTCCAATAAAGCCTCGTTTAATGCTTTGGAAAGAACTTAGTAGTGAGTACCAGCAAAATATTTTCCTAGAAATGAAAAATGAATCTAGGCAAATGCTGTTAAATGCAATGGATGATGATGCCTGTCTGCCATTATTTGATAAGTTAGATGCAAATAGTTTACTTGAGCTTACCGAAGATTTGAGTGCGCGCTTTATTGAATACGCGATCTCTAAAATGACAGCAAAACAACGCGATCACTTCAAAAAAGCCCAAGATTATTCAGAAGAAGAAGTTGGCCATTGGCAAAGTTTCGATGAAAACAAAATATTCGCCAAACTAAAAGTATCAGCTGCTAAGAAAATCTGCTCAAAAAAACAAGTGGCTTGCAGTGAAGTTATTTATATTATTGATAATCAATCTGTTTTACTCGGTGAAGTAGCAATTAATAAATTACTGCTCTTAAATGATGAACAACCATTAGCCGAATTGATCGATGAAGAGTTTATTTTCTTAGATAGCACTAAGAATATGGATGAAGCAGCTGAAGCCGTTATTCTTTCAGGTAAATTAGCATTACCAGTTGTAGATGAAAATGGCTGTTTAACCGGTCGTTTAGACTTACATTCAGCATATAAATACAAAGAACAACAAACTGATAACCAGTTAATTCAGTCAGCCGGTTTAAGCGAAGAAGAAGATTTATTCTCTAGTGTTTGGTTAAGTAGTAAAAACCGTGCTATTTGGTTAGGGATTAATTTAGTAACCGCCTTTTTAGCTTCTTGGTTTATCGGATTATTTGAAGCCACCTTACAGCAAGTGGTTGCTTTAGCAGTACTTATGCCAGTAGTTGCGTCAATGGGAGGAATATCAGGTAGTCAAACATTAACGCTAATTATTAGGGGTTTAGCATTAGGACAAATAAGTGATGCAAATAGACAAGCAATCATCAATAAAGAGCTAAAAGTCGGTGCAATCAATGGCATACTCTGGGCAACAGTCATAGGTATAATTACTTTTTATTGGTTTTCAAATCCTATGTTGTCGGTCACCATTTGTCTCGCTATCTTAGGTAATATTCTGGTTGCTTCCCTATCTGGTGTTTGGATACCTTGGATATTAACTAAATTTAAAATTGATCCTGCTTTGTCTGGGGCTGTAATCTTAACTACCGTCACTGATATTTTTGGTTTTATCGCATTCTTAGGCTGCGGTACATTGTTATTGTTATAGAAATTCTATAGCAAATTATATTTTTGTTAGAGATAACAATTTTGAGGTAATTATGAGTCAAGCAGACTTTATTTATGGTTATTATTTTGATCAACGTAACCAAGACGACACTATTTCATCACTCGATACGTTAGAAAGTAATCGCCCTTACTGGTTGCATTTTGATTATACGAAAGACGAAACTAAACAATGGCTAGAACAGCAAGAGGATTTAAATCCTGTTGTTATTAGTGCTTTACTAAATGATGAAACACGCCCTAGAGCGACCATGCTTAATGACGGAGTATTACTATCATTAAGAGGCGTAAACCTAGCGCCAAATAGTGATCCTCAAGATATGGTATCTATCCGTATATGGTTTACTAAAAATAATATTATCAGTACACGTGCTCGTACTTTACTATCAACCAAAGATATAGCGACAAATTTTGATAACAATTGCGGCCCTAAAAGTGCGTCAGAATTTATCACTTTAATGACCGAAAATTTGATTGTAAGAATGAGTCAAACTCTTTATGAAATAGAAGATAATGTATCAGAAATAGAAGAGAACACTTTAGCAGCAAATAGTTATGATCTGCGAAATGAGCTCTCTGATTTACGAAGACAGATTATTTCCCTTAGACGTTATTTATCTCCTCAACGAGAAGCAATGACTCAATTAGTAAGCGATAAAATCACACTTTTTTCAAACGAAGAAAAAATACAATTACGAGAAACCTCTGATCATTTGACGCGCTACATTGAAGATTTAGACTCAATTAAAGACCGAGCAATTGTATGCCAAGAAGAGTTAAATAATAAATTGACCGAACAAATGAATAATAGAATGTTTGTGCTATCGGTTGTTGCCGCAATATTTCTTCCTTTAGGGTTTTTAACTGGTTTGTTAGGTATTAACGTTGGCGGTATACCTGGCTCTGAAAATACTTACGCATTTAGTATTTTTATTTTAATACTCATTGCTGTAGTTATTTTACAAGTATGGGTTTTCAAAAAGAAAAAATGGTTTTAGTTTATTTACCGGGGTTTGTATTCACAAACCTCTTGAATACCCCAGTAAAAAAACATGTAGCTATTATCACGCTTTAACCCCTAACATGTATTTATAAATTCAGTTGTTTCGAGTGACCGCTGTGGTGGCTCAGAAGCCAGTCACGTTGATATTCAATCAGGTTTGAGTGTATGACTCCTGCAAGCTCAGACTGTGTGAAAACTCAGTTTTGATCACCTTTTGGACTAAGTACACAATTGATATGATCAATCGGTCTTAGTAGGGGATCCAAGTCAACGATAAGATTTAGTATAATAAAGCGGTAAACCAACGCAGGAGATTACCGTAATGTCTCATCACATAAAAGGCCAATCAAGAACCCAAGCGACCCTGTTCCCTGAAGCGTTAGATGACTTTGTTACCGATGAAAATCCTGTAAGAGTCATTGATGCTTTTGTTGATAGTATAGACTTAGCTTCATTAGGATTTGAAAAAGTTAAAACCAAAGCAACTGGCCGCCCATGTTACCATCCAGCTATGATGCTCAAACTCTATATTTATGGTTATTTGAATCGTATCCAATCATCTCGACGATTAGAAAAAGAAACTCACCGCAATGTTGAATTAATGTGGCTTCTTGAGCGTTTAACCCCTGACTTTAAAACCATCGCAGACTGACCTGGTCAAGTAAATTCAGACACCCTAGTTAAGCTAATTTTTCTAACTCATTAATTTTCAATTCAAAATCATTAGGGCTTTGATACCCTAAGTAAGAGTGTAGTCGGTTACTGTTGTACCACATGGTTATGTAATTCATTATATCTTGTTGAGCTTCATAGCGTGTTTCATAATTTTTCCAGTGAACACGCTCTTGCTTTAGGCTGCCAAAGAAGCTTTCAGCAACGGCATTATCCCAACAGCAACCCTTTTTACTCATACTACCAATAAAGCCATTGTTATTGAGTAATTGTCTATACTGGTGACTTGCGTATTGAACACCTTGATCGGAATGAACAATAAGTCCTTTCTCAGGGCTTCTTTGCCAAATAGCCATTGTTAGTGCATCACAGACAAGTTGAGCTTTCATTCTCGACCCCATGCTCCAACCAACAACTTTACGAGAGTACAAGTCAATAACAACGGCTAAATAGAGCCAACCTTCTGCTGTCCAAATGTAAGTAATATCACCGACAAATGCTTGATTTGCTTGCTCTATGGTAAAGTTTTGTTCAAGTTCATTTTTATAAAGTGGCTTATTGTGAGCACTATTAGTAGTGACTTTATATTTCTTTTTATAGCGAACCCAAACATTTGCCTCTTTCATTAATTTGGCTACTTTCCATCGACTGATAGGAAAACTCAAAGCATTCAGTACCGCTTTAATACGCCTTTCGCCATAAGTATTGTCACTGAATTTGGCAATATCCTTTATTAACTCAATCATTTCTTGATGTGTTGCATTATTTGTTTTACTTGTATTACGTTTCTGATAACTATAATAATTATTAGTTTTCACGCCCAATACGCGGCACATTAATACCACTGACCAGATCTTCTTATGATGGGTAATAAACGAATATTTTACTTCGTTTCTTTTGCAAAGAAGACCGTCGCTTTTTTTAATATATCGCGCTCCATTTCTAGGCGTTTGACTTGCGCTTTTAATTGACGATTTTCTTCTTGATCGGGTGTCAGTTTTCCATTACCTCGAAAAGCTTGACCATCTTCATTTTCAGCTTCTTTGATCCAGCGGCCGAGCATTTGATTTCCAATCCCTAGATTCCTGCTAGCTTCAGAAATACTAATGTTTTGATCTCTGACTAAAGAGATAGCATCAAGTTTAAATTCCTTGGAATATTTTTTACGTGTTGTCATTTTCATTCTCCGGTTAAGTTCATTATTCCTTAACTGGGGTAGTCGAATCAATTAAACCACGTCACACTGTATGGTTATATTTTATGTCATCTTATGGTTTCAGCGACAACCATTTCACTTAAACATTAGTCCTAAATATCGCACTAACACTGTGCGCATAACCTTTTTAGTGCATTTATTCTCACACTAAACACCAATATAAACTAGCCGTACTCGCAACTAAAGCCTTGCGCTGTTGGTATCAAGTTTGCTTATTCATTACTAATTAAATCAATAGAGAGTAATGATTATATGCAACGTTTTATCGAAAACATGCCCAAAGCAGAATTACATGTACATATTGAAGGTACCCTAGAACCAGAATTGAGCTTTGCTTTGGCGAAGAAGAACAAAGTTGAATTAAGTTATGAAACACCTGAAGCATTAATTTCTGCTTACGATTTTAATGATTTACCTTCTTTTTTAACTATTTATTATGCTGGCATGAATGTATTGATAGAAGAAGATGATTTCTATCAATTAACATACGATTATTTAAATAAGGCTAGAAGCCAAGAAATTTTATATGTAGAAATATTCTTTGATCCTCAGGCGCATACAGTAAGAGGTGTCAGCTTTGATACGGTTATTACTGGTATACATAAAGCGCAAATTGATGCTGAAAGAGAGTTAGGTATTAAAAGTCAGCTAATTATGTGCTTTTTACGCGATATGAGCGCAGAATCTGCTATGCAGCATTTACTATTAGCAACACCTCACCTTGATTGGTTAATTGGTGTAGGGTTAGATTCTGATGAAAGGAATAACCCACCCAGTAAATTTTATGATGTGTTTTCTGAAGCTAAAAAGCTGGGTTTAAAACTCACGATGCATTGCGATGTAAATCAAAAAAATACTTTAGTGCATATCAAACAGTGTATTAATGAAGTAAAAGTTGACCGTATAGATCACGGCATTAATGCTCTAGAAAGTGAAGCGTTATGCAAACTCATTAAAGAAAATAAATTAGGCCTCACTGTCTGCCCCGTATCTAATCAATTTGTTGTGCAATCGCTCACGTCTGATGAAATTCATCAGATGCTTGAAAAGGATATCTTAGTAACAATTAATTCAGACGATCCGGCTTACTTTAGAGCCTATTTAAATGAGAACCTCATTAAACTTCAAAAGGAAGGAAGCTTTTCTCAAGATCAAATTGTTACCATGGTAGAAAATTCATTTAAAGTTGCCTGGTTAGATGACGAAATTAAAGGTAATTACTTAAATAAATTAAAACGTTACGTTAGTGAATACAAACAATAAACGGTACTTACGGTGAGTTTAAATAGTGAGAAATAAGAGTAGTATTACAACTAATTGGCAAATATTACTTGACCACTTCAGTCGAATAAAAATCTACAACAGCTTGATTGAAAAATTATTCTAGGTGGTTAAATAATGGCAAATCTTGATAATGTTTTTGCCATTATTACATATCATTTAATAAATTTGTGCTCTAACGCTGTGTATTCATACATTTAAAGTTATGCTGTAGTTGCATAGTGAAGTTGGATGGAACATTAGCAAGAAGCTCCATAACTTCTTGCTTATGTTATAGCTATTAGAATTTATATCTAACCCCCGCAGAATATTTTCTACCCCATTCAGCATAACCGCCTGAGCCTGGCATATTTGATAAGCCATTATAACCATGCCAATCTTCGTTTAAAATGTTATCTGCTTGTATAAAAGTTTCTAACCCTTCTGCCAAGTAAAACGTTGCAGAAGCTGAAGACCAAGTAGAAGAAGTAGCAGTACTTTTATACACACTTGGAGTACTACCCTCTTCATTTGTTATATTCAACGGGGACCAATGGCTCGAAATATAAGATTCTGTATGATATGCAGAGATACTTAGGCTCATAAAATCATCGTTATACATTAAATTAAGAGAATAGGTGGTATCAGGAATCCCTTCTAAAACACCTTCATTAAAACCATCAACAATTGATTCAGTATCAATATAAGTATAGTTAGATACGATACCAAAACCTGAGTCAAAAAAGTGTTGTAGTGAAAATTCATAACCAAGTACTTTTGCTTGGTCTAAGTTTTCAGGTTGATTAACACTGAATGAAACATCTTCAAAACCTTGTGGATCCCAAGGTTGAGGATTTAAAACACTATAGACAGGTTGATTTTCTCTATCGTTCAAATAAATATCTTGTCCTGATTGCACAAAGCCAGCAATGTCTTTTTGAAAGATAGCTGCTGAGACAGAAGAGCCTTCTTTGTAATACCACTCAACTGATATATCAGCTTGTTGCGCTGTTACAGGCGTTAAACCTGGGTTACCAAGCTTGTTAATTCTATAATCTCCCCACGTTGACGGCGAAGTATCTATTTGAGTAGACAACTGGTCAATCGAAGCTCTTGCCATTACTTCAGCATATGACAAGCGAACCACTAACTCTTCAGAAAGCTCAAACTGAAAGTTAACTGAAGGTAAAAGTTCATTGTATGTTTTGCTAATTGAAATAGGCGTTCTTTCGCCATGCACCACAATATGTGTCCATATATCAGCAGGTGCTTGATCGATGTAAGCAATAGGCCAATCCCAACCAGATGATGTTGTTTCAGTTTCAACATACCTAAGACCCACATTACCTGAAACAATGATTGAGTTGAATTCAGTTCTAAAATTACCTTGTAAATAAAGAGAAATAGTTTCTTCTTCAACAGCACCAGATAAATCAGAATTCCATGTAGGAAATAATCCGTCTGAATAACCTTCTTCATAAGGTAAACCTGTAACAGGGTTGATAATATTAGGATTACCATCAGCTGCCTTTACAGCTTCAAATGCTTTTTCTACATTGAAAGTAGCGAATTCACGAGGAAAATTGCCAACTGCATTATTTAAAAAATTGTCAAAAGGGAATGGTTCAACAACATCAGCACCAACATCAGCAAAGGAAAAAGGTGCACCACTGTATAATGACATTGTCGCTGCATTATCAAGTTGTGTTCGAGTTTTAGTACGTTTATTATAAACAGCTCCGTACTCAATACCTTCTAATACAGCCATATCTAAAAAGATTTCATGCCTTAGAGATGCACCAATCACTTCATCTTCTATATCGACACCTTCAAGTCGGGTAAAATGAGGACCAAATTGACCATTACCAACAAAGTCACTTACCTCTGAGATACCCGCCTCATTATCGTGAAAATCTATATCAATGCTTGGGATACCCGCGTCATTCAAAGTCATTCTTGCGGTAGTCGAATCGGCTATTCCAGGTATGGGTACTGCAACAACAAATCTATCTTTACCACCCGCTTCCCTTTTTGCATTAGACATATAAATATCACCAGACAAAATAGAATTATCGGTGATCGTATAAGTGGCATTTAAACCGACGTTGAATGTATCAACAACGCGATGCTCCTCTAACGTAACTAATTGAGGAACTAAATTATCAACAGTAACACCAACTACTTGTATACCATCAGGATTCAAGTCGGTTGTTGGCCCACCAAACTCAACATCTCTCCAATTAGAAGAATCTGGGAAATAATAAGATGCTGTATATCCTTTGACAGGCGTATCTAAACGTGTCCAAAGAGCATCAAAAACAACATCTAATTTATCACTAGGGCGGTATTGAAAAACACCAGACAAGGCGGTACGTTCTTTATTTTCTTCATACGCTGTATAAGCAATGGTTGAAGGGAAAACTAATTGTCTATCTGCAGGATCGTTTGTTTCTCCATCGCCGTTACGATCCCAGTTCCAATTATCAGCTGATGCCGCTCTGAAATTATTATCTGATAATGAATCGGTGCGAGTAGGGGTTCTACTATAAAGGCCAGAGAATAATACACCCATAGTATCATTAGCAAAAGTGTGTGTACCAACACCTGTCATTTTATAACCGTATTTTTCCGCCTGCTCACCATACTGTCCTGTCAGTGACGCCGATCCGTGGGTACCTTTATTATCGAAGGGTCTCGCTGTTTTCAAATTTATTGTGCCACCGATACTGCCTTCTAATTGGGACGCTGTAGCCGATTTAAAAACCCAAGCCTCTGAAATAACTTCTGAAGGTAATACATCAAAAGCAAATTCACGGCCACTTGAATCTGTTGCCATGATACGATCATTAATTGTAACGATACTGAATTCAGCACCTAAACCACGAATGTTGACGCCTTTACCCTCACCACCACTTGTTCTGTCAATAGAAACACCGGTGATATGTGATAATGAATCTGCAACATTAGCATCAGGAAAAGCGCCAAGCTCACTTGCTGTAATTCCGTCCATTATGGAATCGGCTTCGCGTTTATAGTCTAACGCTCTTATGAGTCCTGTTTTTGAGGATGTTACGGTAATAACTTCTACCTCACTTTCAGATAATTCTTCATTTTCAGCGGCATAGCTATTACTTGCAAAAAAAGCAACGCCGATAGCGATAGCTAATGTACTTTTTTTAAATCTATTTCTATTAAATGTATTATTCATAGTGCTCTCTTCCTTAAATATGCATGTTAATTTCAATATTTTTATATTTATAATCACTTTTATTTTATTTGTCTTGTGACACAAAAACATTAGCAAAAGCTTTTGAATCTTTCAAGATCTTTCGCATAAAAATTGTACAGTTTAAATTTTCATACCGATTAACCTCTATAAAAGTTTTCCAGAAAATGGGTAACTATCAGGTAAATTATGCCTAGTTAGCTTTTAACAATAATGTACTTACACCCAGCATAATTTAATTTTCCATAAGAAATAAAAAACACATAAACGATTGATAATAATAACATATACAAGATAATCAATAATGAATGAGTTGTTCTTCCTGAAGGCCCTAGATTTAAAATAACAAGGATTAACTTTGTTATAATAAAGAACATGAATAATTTTTATATAAGAATGCACTTTTTAACTTTCATTAATCGTTAAAAAAGGTCAATACAATGTGAAGCTTTCGTTTGTTGTCACATCTCTTCATATGATGTAGTATGAAAATCAGTAAGATCAAAATACTAGTATTGGCGTGTTCAGGATTGATTGAGCTTGATAAGAAACGCCCTTGTTAGTGCATAACTAATCCTTATAACGTAGATCAGCAATAAACAACCAGGTTGCATAGGTTAAGAACATAGCTTTATCAGTTTTTAATAAACAAAAGCATATTAAAAGTGAAACCAAAATTAAAATAAGAGGTGAATAATGAACGCAAGTGATATTGATAAAGAAAAAACAGTCGGAATATCAAAAACACAGCCTAGTAAATACAACTGGTTGATGTTTTCAATACTAACCATAATTTTATGGGGTACATGGGGTGCATTAATTTCTATACCTGAAAGTAACAACTTTCCTGCAGAGCTTGGTTTCATAATGTGGGCTTTATCAATGATAGTCCCTGCATTTTTTGCATTAAAAAATGTTAATTGGAAATTAAATACAAGTAAATTTTCGATAGTATTTGGCTGTGTTATTGGCTTACTTGGTGGTGTAGGACAATTAATTTTATACTCGGGTGCAATCGCAAATGGTCCTGCTTATTTAATTTTTCCAATTATTGCTTTAGCGCCTGTTGTAACCATTATTATGTCACTTATTTTTCTAAAAGAAAGAGCAGGAACAAAAGGTTGGATAGGGATTACACTCGCCATCATTGCAGTGCCATTCTTAAACTACTCTGAACCTGGAGCCGCGGCGGAATACTCAGGATGGTTAATCTTTGCTTTATTAGTTTTTCTTGCTTGGGGTGTTCAAGGTTACTTTATAAAATACGCTAATGAAAGAATAGAAGCTGAAAGTATTTTCTTCTATATGGCATTAACTAGCTTGATCCTTTGTCCTATTGCATGGTTTATGGTTGATACACCGACAGCAGCTAATTGGAATTGGGATGGCGCTGGCTTAGCCTTTTCTATTGGATTATTAAACTCTTTTGGTGCCTTATTCTTAGTTTTTGCCTTTCGTTATGGCAAAGCGATTGTTGTAAGCCCTCTCGTTAATTGTTTACCCCCTATTATTACGAGTATACTTTCATTGGTAATGTTATCAGTATTACCTACTTTGGTTGTTGGCATTGGCATGATGATCGCTTTAGTTTCGGCCTATTATTTAGCTTTTGACGAGTAGTATCATTGGCATATAAAACCGGTATTGCATTATTTATTAAGAGTTTATTTTAATAATATCATCATATTAATAAATAGTGGTTAGTCAAATTAATAATTAACTAATCAGACATGCGCTCCAATAACTTGGAGACGATATGTAAAATATAACGCTACATATTTTCAGGTTAATAATATGTACTAATAAAGGTTGCAATATCCTTTTGTTTTCTTTCGATTTATTGATTAACAAAGCCACTGCAAATTAAAAAAGACATTGTAGCCCACAAAAAACGCCAAAACAAAGAGCGTAACGATAAAACAGTAGAAATAAAAACGAAAGCATTTGAAAACACCTGTAAAGAATGTTAGATTTCATTTTAAGAAGTGATTGTTGAATAACTAGTTCAAATTAAGGTTTTTTTATGAATGATATAACACAGATAATGAAAGACAATAAGAATGGAATCCCTCGTGGTATTTATTCTGTTTGTTGCGCTCATCCAACGGTAATAGAAGCAGCGCTACTACAAGGCGTTGAGGATAAGTCACCCGTTCTTATAGAAGCTACGGCAAACCAAGTTAATCAGTTTGGCGGTTATACGAATATGAAGCCTGCTGATTTCACTGTTTTTGTAAAAGAAATAGCTGAAAGAGTTAATTTTCCTCTAGATAAAATAATTTTCGGTGGCGATCATCTAGGACCAACTTGTTGGACGAGTGATACTGCAACTGAAGCAATGGAAAAATCAAAAAAACTAATTGAAAGTTATGTTGCTGCCGGTTTTAAAAAAATTCATCTCGATACAAGTATGCAATGCGCGGATGATGTTGAACCACTTTCAGATGAAACAGTAGCCAAACGCGCAGCAATACTGTGCCAAGTAGCAGAAGAAACAGCGATACGTGAATTTGGCGAGTCAGATATTTTATATATCGTAGGTACTGAAGTTCCTCCACCAGGTGGTGCTAAAGAAGAAATAGATACACTAGAAGTTACGCCTGTCAGTAATGTTAAAGAAACGATTAATGTTCATGAAGCAGAATTTTTAGCAAAAGGCCTAAGTGATGCCTGGACCCGAGTAATAGGACTAGTTGTTCAACCTGGTGTCGAATTTGATAATTTCACTGTATTCAAGTACGACGCTGAGAAAGCTAAACCACTGAAAAGCTTTGGTGCAACTATGCCAAGACTTGTATTTGAAGCTCATTCTACTGATTATCAACCCCCAGAGGCTTATAAAGCATTAGTGCAAGACCATTTTGCTATCTTAAAGGTTGGTCCTCAACTAACGTTTGCTTTAAGAGAGTCGCTTTTTGCCCTCAGTTTTATTGAGCAAGAGTTAGTAGATTTAGCTTCACAATCAAAATTACGTGATGTTTGTGAAGAAGTCATGTTAGAAAATCCAGGTGGATGGGATAAATTTTATCCAAATGATAAAAACAACTTAGCTACCTATAGACGTTACAGTTTCAGTGATCGTATTCGCTATTATTGGAATAATGAAGTTATTGATAAATCAGTAGTTAAGTTATTTGATAATCTTAAAGACATTGAGATCCCATTACCTCTATTAAGTCAATTTATGCCGAAGCAATATGATGCGGTAATCGCAGGTACACTTGAAAACTCACCAAAAGCTTTAGTATTAAATAATATTATGCAAGTGACCACAATATATGCAGATGCATGTCACTTTCAAACAACACCAAGAGTAAACAAATAATGAATGAGTATTTATCAATAACTACTGAGGCCTTAAAGGAAAACAATGCTTTTTGGACTGCAAAAGAAATCACTCAACAGCCAGAGTGTTGGGCAATAGCTAATGAATTAGTGGTTAAAAATTCAGAATTAAAAGTATGGTTAAAAGACATTTTAGCACAAGATAATTTACGAATTATATTAACGGGCGCAGGGACTTCAGCTTATGTTGGCGATGCATTAGCACCACACTTAACTAAAGTAACAGGCCGCTTAGTTGAGTCTATAAGCACAACAGATATTGTATCAAGTCCAGATCAATACCTGATTAGTAATATTCCGACACTATTAATTTCATACGGCCGCTCAGGTGATAGTCCTGAGAGTGTTGCAGCTGTTAAGCTTGCTGATCAAGTGCTTGATAATTGTTTTCACTTAGTTATGACATGTAATCCTGATGGCAGCCTTGCTAAATATGGTGAAGAATCAGAAAAAGCATTTAGCGTATTAATGCCAACGCAATCTCTCGATCAAAGTTTTGCAATGACGAGCAGCTTTACTTCAATGTATGTTGCGACCTTGTCTGTTTTTGAGCAAGACGACAAGCAATTACAGTTTGCTATTAAATCGGCTAAAAATATTATCGACACCATGTGCGATAACATAAGAGATATTAGTAATCTTAATAATACAAAACAAATATTCTTAGGCTCTGCGGCATTATCAGGCATGGCACAAGAAGCATCGTTAAAGTATTTAGAATTAACTGCAGGTAAAATTGGTTGTTTTTGTGAAAGTTCTTTAGGCTTTAGACATGGACCAAAATCAAACGTTGATGAAACTACTATTATCATTATGCTTAACTCGAACGATGAGTATATTAGCCATTATGATAATGACATGGTGACAGAATTAAACGCGAATGATATCGCGATGAAAGTTATTACATTAAAAGACTTTTTACCTGATACGCCTAAAGAGATTAATGATGCTTGGCTTGGACTACCTTATATTGTTTTCTGTCAAATATTGTCATTCTACAAGTCACTTGCTTTAAACTTTACACCTGATAACCCTTGTCCTACTGGCGAAGTCAATCGTGTAGTAAAAGGCGTTAACCTTTATCCTTTCGCATAAAAGTTAACACAATGTTATTCAAAATGGCTGTATCCCATTAAATACAGCCATTTTACCTGACGATTCCAAAATGATTATTGCTGACGCGTTTACTTATGGTACTTACCACTTATAAATCTTTGATGGTAACGTTATTAGCGGGTCCCTAAAACTAAAAACAGCTAATTAGCTAATAGTACATTAACACTTAAAAACCTGTTGTTAACTTAATTAATCTAACAAATACCCCACCGTTAGAAGCCACTTATAGGGCATGTTAATCCCCGCAGAATTCGTTAATGTACAAGAACATTTAGGCCGTTTTGTGGTAGAAAACGTGCTTGTTTAACTAATGTAAAGCATATCAAGTTCACGCGACATTTATTAACGGCGCTCTAGTTTATTATCGTGATTATTTAACAAAAAACCTTAATGGTTTAATAGAAAGGTGAATTGAATTAATGACACAGAAATTCTAATTCGTATCTCTAGAAACTGGATGTAGTCATTTCATTTATTAATAAGTCATGAGATGAGTCATTGTAAAGGTAAATAAGGCAGCAGAAATATAGGCAATTAACTTCATTATACAGAGGAAAAAAATATGAACCGTAGAGATTTCATGCAAAAAAGTATGTTAGCAGCGGGTATTGCTAGCGTTACGGGTGTAAAGAGCGCTAAAGCAAGATCGTTCGTTCCCGCTCATAATTGGGATGGATATAATTTTGGTAGTGGCCCTACTGTGACTAATCGCTTAAACCAAGGGCCTTTTCCTACTTACAAACCCGAGCAAGTTGTACCCGGTTCATATGTCATTATGGCAACAACGCCCTCTAAAGTGAAAGTAAGAAACTATGGTATGGGTCTTACTACGTATTTATGTGATGAAGCGGGTCCTGCTTATAAAAAAAATGAATCACTCGAAAAATCACTTGAAAACCTAGTTAAATTACCACTAAGTGATGTACTTTATATTCGGTTGGATTGGCGTGATATTCAAAGTAAGTCAGGAAAATTAGATTTATGTGACCATTGGAAAATAGCTTTTGATTTAGCAGAACAATACAATAAGCGTATTAGTTTTCGTGTGCAACTGATGAGTCCTGTCATAGAACCCCAGTCTATGCCTGACTTTTTATTAGATAAAGTACCTATGTATAAATTAGGAACAACGAATGAAATAGGCAGAAATTTACCGGGTAAAGTTCATTATGCGCCTCAATATAATCACCCTGCATTCATGGATGCTTTACAAGAAATGGATGGGTTACTTTCAGATAAATATAACGGTCATCCCCAGGTAGAATCTGTTGATACTTATATGTATGGTTTTTGGGGAGAAGGACACACCTGGCCATTTACCGACAAAAATCCATTTCCTGACTATACAACGGCTTCAGATACCTTTAATGCTATATTCGATATGCAGGCCAAAAATTGGAATAAGACCCCTTTAGTAACGAATACTCAACCTGATTATAGTCGTGTAGGTAACGCCGAACTTATTGATAAAACTATTCGGACTCATAACTGGCTACGTACCGATACCATATTTATTGAAAATATGCAGATTGAAAGCTTAAGCAATCGCCCACCTTGGATTTCTGGTTTTGTCGAGAATGGTATTTCAGATGGCTCTCCAGAAAGTCTAAAATTATCCGAAGGTGTTACCCGAACTGATAATATAATTGCACACGCTAAAGATGTAGGCGCACATTATTTTTCTTTATGGAACTGGCATAAAATTCAGGCGGAACGCTTAATGAGTTATTATGAACAATATCCTGATGCAATAGACGACTTGTCTATAAATATTGGCTATCGTGTTCGCCCTTCTTGGGTTTGGGCATTTGAAAAACAAGGCCATCCTGGTTTAGTACTGGGACTAGTAAATGACGGTATTGCCGGTATACCTGGAGTATTACGGATATCGATTAGAAATAATCATGGCATTATATTAGATGAAGGAAGTTTGGATCCTGGATACCCACTCCCAGGAAAAGTACGCCAAGCGATGTTTATCTTACCAAAAGGAACGCCAATAGAGGGGTTAAGGATGTATGCTGAAATAGAAGTTAAGGGCTTACGCCATAAAGTAAACTGGGCTTGTCATCAAAAAATAGAACTCGATGGCGCGCTTGTCGTTCGTAAAAATATCTAAAAACATTAATAGTCAAGAAAGGGGGTACTTTGAGAAAAGGTCTGTCTATTTTTATACCAAATGGATTAAGTTCTTTCTAACTTAATGAGAATTAAGAGGCTTATAGGCACAGGTTATACGTTCCAAACATAACCTAAGTACCTACGCCCATGTAGGCACAGGTTATACGTTCCAAACATAACCTAAGTACCTACGTCCATGTAGGCACAGGTTATACGTTCCAAACATAACCTAAGTACCTACGTCCATGTAGGCAAAGTATTGGTTGGAGAGGATTGTTATTCTCGGTAACTGCTCCTGCGTTACCCTAATATCCCACATCCATGTGGGAACCTTGTAAAAATCAATATTGCCGCATGTAAGCCTTTTAAACTCCCCCTTTAGGGCTTACTCAATGCACACTAATATCGTTAAATTTATTTGGTTTAAAATGACTAGATCGAAAATAAATCGCTTTGATATTGAACATCGAGCATAACGCTGAATTGAGAAGAAATATAATAAAATCAGTATTACCACTGAACCAAAAACAAATAATTCCCCTTTAAAACATTAAACCTCCTTCACTTTAGCTATACCTACTTTCATTTACTTTCATTAACCTTTCTTTGGTGCGTTTTTATACTTGACAGGGATTTCGTTTTACTTCAGTATGTTTTTAGAGGCTTCTTTGTTGTTTTCGTTTATCTTCAATAGTAGCCCTTTAAAAACATAAAAATAAGACATAAAGAAGGAACCCATCATGAAAAGACGAATAGAGAATAAATTTACTAAAACAGTGTTATCAATTGCTGTCGCAGCAGCGTTTGGTACTACAAGTGTTAACGCACAAGAAGAAGCAGTAGCTGAAACCGAAGTTATTACAGTAACAGGCGTAAGAAGCAGCTTAGCTGAATCATTAGCGAACAAAAAAGATGCGAGATCATTAGTTGATTCAATCGCTGCAGAAGAGTTAGGTCGCTTTCCTGATGATAACGTAGCTGATTCTCTATCACACATTCCAGGTCTAACAGTAAGTAGAACAAGGGGTGGTGAAGCTCAGCATGTTAATGTTAGAGGATTAGGCCCAGAATTTACGATTGTTACTTTAAATAATCGTATTCTTGCAACTGATGATGGCGGCAGAAATTTTGCTTTTGATGTTATCCCATCAGAAATGATCAGTGGCGCTGATGTTTGGAAAACGGTTCAAGCAAAGAATATTGAAGGAAGTATAGGTGGGGCGGTTAACCTTAAGTCCGCTCGCCCATTTGCTAACCCTGGTATGCAAGGTGCTGCGTCTGTTACCGCTGATTACAATGACTATTCAGAAGAGATGGGTACTAAATTTAATGGTGTATTTAGCAACACATTTGCTGATGATACTTTAGGTTTTATCATTGGCCTAAGTACATCAGAAGGTACAGAAAGAGCTGATGATATGTTTGATAATAATGTATCAGGCGTTGATGATGAAGTAAATTACGATATCAACAAAGACGGTGTAATTACCGATAATGAAAAAAACTTAGTGATACCACGTTCATATGCATTAGGGTCTTATGCGACAGAATTTAAACGTACGGGTATTACTTCTGCATTACAATGGCAACCCACTGAACGTCTAGTATTAACTGCAGACTTTTTAATGACTAAATTAGAAGCTGATTCCTCAGGTTTTGCCCAATCGTTTTATATGGCTGATGATAGCACCGGACAAAATCGACTTTCTAATTTCATTATGGATGGTAATGTAGTAACAAGTATGGATGTTGCTGATGTGTCCATGGAAGTTCTGACGTTAGATGAACACCGTACTGTAGATACCAGTATGTTTGGTTTTGAAGCTGAGTTTATGGTAAGTGATGACTTGGTTATCAAGGCTGATATTTATCAATCAAATTCATCTCGAGATTCTGGCGGTAAAGATACTTTTGTTGTCGCTGGTAGCCCTGGTGCTCACACAGGAAGCTATAAACTAAACGAAGGCGGTTTACCTGATTATATTCCGACATGGACGGAAGGTCGTAATTCAAATGATTTTGGTAATGATGACTTCTCTCCTCATTGGGCTGCTCGTGAAGGTAGTGATATAGAAGATGAAGTACTAGGTTATACTGTTGATGCTGAATGGGAAGTTGATTACAAGAGCTTGCTTAGTGTCGATTTTGGCCTTTCTTATACTAGTCGAAATAAGACTAACACTGCATTTGATAACTATTCAGGTGCTGATGGCGCCTGTAACTACTGTGATTATCCATATACTTTTGGCCAAGTTGGCGCTGATGTAGTCATTCCGTTTCCATATGAAAACTTTTTCTCAGGAGATGGTGCCAATATACCGCGCTCTTTCCCTATTTTTAGTATTCCAGGGTATAAAGATGGCTTAGCAGCGTCTGATGGTAAAACGTTAACTGATTATTTGGGTAATGAGAGAACCTTTGGTGAAAATGAATCTGATCTATGGGAGCCTCGATACAACCCGGTAAATTCGTTCGACATAACTGAAGATACTACAGCTCTATACTTTCAAGCTAATCTTGAAGGTGACGGATGGTTTGGTAATGTTGGTGCTCGATACATAAGTACAGATGTTACTGCTGGTTATGCTTATAATGAAATATTATCAATTACCATAGAAGGCCAAGACACTTCTAACCCGAGTTGGGATGTAGTGTATTCAGACGGTTCAAGCCAAGAAGCAACAGGTGATTATAGTAAGTTCCTACCAGCTGTAAACTTCGGGTTTTACCTTCAAGAAGACTTATTGTTAAGGTTAGCAGCTGGTCGTTCATTATCTCGCCCTACCCTTGAACAGATGGCACCTTTAACGACTGATGACGCTCAATCGGGTTTCTTTACCATGGAAATTAGTGGTAACCCAAACATCAAACCTGTTTTTGCTGATCAACTTGATATGGCGCTAGAGTGGTATTTTGATGAAAATAGTTTATTGAGTACTTCAATATTTTGGAAAGAATTAGACGGTTTTATTACGTCTAATACAACAAATACTATTATTGCGGGTGAATCATTTAAGGTTATTCAGCCAATTAACGGTGATTCTGCTGAAGTCCAAGGTATAGAAGTGGCAGTACAAAAATTCTTTGAAAATGGATTTGGTGTTACTGCGAGCTATGCTTACACAGATTCAAGTACTGTTGTTGATGGCGAAAGCGCAGGTTCTCTGATTGGTGTAGCTGATACCTCTTACTCTTTATCATTAATTTATGAAAAAGACAGAATTAGTACACAAATAGCATTAGATTACACTGGGGATTATGTTGTCGATTCCTATAGTCCTCTTGGTGAAGATTATGAAACTACCGCAGAAGCTGTTTCTATGGTGTCAGCGTCTTTTAGTTATAACTTAACGGATAACGCACAGTTATTCCTTGAAGGTAATAATCTATTAAACGAACAAAATCGCACCTTCCAAGGTCGTAGCGATTTACCAGGTTCGCTTCAAATTTATGGTCGTACTATTAAATTTGGTGCTCGTTACACTTTCTAGTGATGATAGCTTCAAGGCGAACATTCGCCTTGAAGCTAAACAAAACCTATTAAGTAGATTCAACTTAATAGGTTTTATATTATTTCAATTCCATTAAATTATTGCCTACTGTGCTGGTTAAAATAAGCCACTGTTACGTTGCTTTCTATCACAATATCCAGCTATCACTCAATTAAGCGCCTTACCTCGATCTATTTTTCCTTCGCACAACAAGATCACAAAATTAATGAGAATAGTATTACCCTCCTGAGGCCCTCTTTTTTAAGATAAATTAGTACTTTTACTTAGCGTTTTGTTCATTGTCAGATAATAACAAAAGGACTATACCAACTAAGATTAGCGGCCAAAAATCACAACGAAAGCATTTTTATTACCGTGAATTTCTATGGTTGAATACCAGTGGAGAATCCATAACGGTCATCATATTGATCCCCATTAATGCTGTACTTTATTCACATTAAAATTTCGCACTGTTTAATACCAATTCTATTAAATTATTACCCACTTGTGCTAGTTAAAAGAAGCCAAGATCACTTAATTAATGAAACTGGTATAAGAGTGTCGTACAAGGAAAAATGGGGCATATTAATAGCTGAACACGCATAATAGTATAGCGCTATCAAACAGTAGTTAAGAGGCTGTAGGGAGGCGTATATTATACCAAACGGATTATTAAATTGACCAACTTAGAGCTACATTAGCGAGCTTAGAACAAACACAATGAGTTAATTATAGTCATTCTATATTTCATTCATTTTGTGCGGTTATCAGTTTGCTAATGAGCTCCCGAAGGGCGAGTTTATAAGGCTTATATGCCGCGTTATTGATTTTGACAAGGTTCCCACATGGATGTGGGATATTAGGGTAACGCAGGAGCAGTTACCGAGAATAACCATTCTCTACAATCAATCCCTTGCCGACATGGATGTCGGTACTTAAGTTATGTTTGGAACGTATAACTTGTGCCTCTAAGCCTTTTAATTCTCGCTAAGTGATCAATTAATTAGTCCGATTGGTATTACACATTAATAATAACGTATAAGTACCTAAATTTTGTATGTAAGTTTGCCCTCGTTAAAATAAAGAATACTGGCTAAAATGGCTATAAACTAGCCCTAAGGATGGCATTAGATAAGACCATACCATTGCTTAATCTATTGTTAACAAAGTAACCATAATTAATACAATATAAATATGCCTTGAGCATAGCTACTCAGACGGCTTGGACCTAACACCTTGAAGTGGTTTTCATATAGCTATTGATTACCAAAAGTATACGATTTTAATTTTGCAGGAAAATAGAGTGGGTTACTCAATGATATTATCAAACTTGAATTGGCTAAAGAGTTACTGATTATTCACAAGATAGGAGTAGCGACAAGCGCATTGGTGGTCTTGTGCAGCAATGAAGGCTCTAGGTAAACGAATATTTTTTAAGTCGTTAAGAATTAGATAATAGAATAGATACAAAGAATGTATTTACGCTATTATCTAAGATTATTTTTGACTCGCTAAAACTCAGAAACAAGCTTATCAACCATAGCATCAAGGTAACTCTCTTGCGCTGCGTCGAAACCTAAATGTTTAGCTCTAATCTTCCCATTTTTTCCTATTAAGTAACCTGTTGGCATGGCAAAAATATGATAAATTTGACCAATACTGCTGTTATCCCCTTTTAACACGGGATATGAGACAGGGTGTTGGACTAAAAATTTCTTTGCATCAATAGGGTTTTGTTCAAGATTAATGGCTAATACTTCAAAGCCCTTATCGGCATACTTCGCTTGAAGTTTACTGAGAAAAGGAAATGAACGGCGGCATGGAACACACCATGACGCCCAAAAATCAACATAAACGACTCTTCCTTTGTAATCAGACAATGCAACACTTTCAGTACCTTCTAATAAGGGTAAAGAAAACTCAGGAGCCTTATCGTTGATCTCTAATGATTCAGCCACACAAAATGAAGACATTAGGTAAAGTAGTATATATATCGATAGTTTCATTTTTATTTACTCATCACTGGTGATACTTCGATAAGTAAGTAACCTTTAAATTCAGTATTCAGTTTAGCTGTTGGACCGTCAACTGTGCCCAGCACTTCATTATTTACATAGTCTTTTATCTGGTATTTACCAGAAGATAATCCACGTAATTCAAGCTCACCTTTCCAGTCATCAGCATAGAATGCATAATACATATTCGCATCTTTTTTGATTGCATGCGTTTCAGGAATATCAAACCCTATATCATACAGCTCACCTAAATAAATACCTTTAGGAAGCATTTTTTCTTTGTATAAATTAATCCATTTTGTCCATGTTGCTTCAGTTTCTTCATCTAAAGCATAAGCCGCGCCTACACCTTTAGAATCTGGCATAGTGAATTTAGTCCCGACGATGCCACCTATTCCAACAGAAGAGGCAAAATCATTGGCATTATCACTTAGTTCAACATGGTCACCATAGTATGGGGATGAATCACCCATTAAGCCCTTTAACGTTTTACCTTTATGACGTACCTGCCAAGAAGTTAACGGATCAGAGCTAACAGTTTGGTTCATATAAGGTAAGTTATGGAAAGCATATGAGGTACCACAAGGACAAATTTCAATAATGGCTTCTGGATTTATTTCTTGGGCAGTTTTAAATATTTCTTCCCAATACTCACTTAGTTTCTCTACTGACTCTTCAGGGTATGCATGGTTATGTGCGGGATTGTAACAAGGAGCAACACCATTAAGGTGCTGTCCATCAATTTTTAAACCTTCATAACCCCATTCACCCAACATTTTTTTCACAAGTTCTTTACTATGTTCAATCGTACCTTCATAAGCAGGGCAAAGATAAAAACTATTCCACCAAGTAACATCATGTACCGCACCGTTTTCATCTAACAGTAACATGTCTGAATGTTCATGTAATAAGTCTGTTCCTGGATCAACCGCTAAAGGTGCCCACCATAACTTGGCTTTAAGACCTGCTTCATTAATTTTACTAACGAAACTTTTCATATCTTTATCGCCATTTGGAAATTTTTTGCGATCTAGATACCAATCCCCTTCAGCAGTTTGCCAACCATCATCTAAAACGGCCCATTCTAATCCCATGTTTTTAGCTTTCTCTAATGTACCAAGTACTTCATCAACATTAAAGTTACGTTCATAACCCCAAGCACACCAAATTGGATCGTATGCAGAATCAGGTATGTCAGCCATTTTTAAGCCTTTATCGGCCATAACATTGCGGTAATTTTTAAGCGTCGCGTAATAATCTTTATGATGCACATTGACGAATGTTTGAATGGTATTAAGAGTTTGGTCTTTCTTTAGTTCATTACCTTTTTCTAATTCTATATGGATGGTTGCACCAAGTTCATCCTTTTTATAGATCAAGGGTAACGAAACTAATTTTGGTGTGATCTCTGTATGTCCTACAGCGATACCAATATCTTGACGCCATAAATCAACTACGGCAGTGCCTCCACCATAATCTGACGAGTTCATCCCCATATAGTTTTGTTGGCTGTGTCCAGGCGTTATCGCTGTCACCCAATCGCGACGATCGGCATAAGAAGCGCCTTGATAGGACCAAAAATCTGGTTGCGTCGTTTGCTTGGCTTCAGGGGCCGATAATGAGTAATGGTTATTTACCCATTTAGTAATTTTAATGCTGTTTTCACCTGTATTGGTATAACTCACATCAAAAAAAACCATGGTTGGATAACGCTCATAAATACTGACGAGTGTTTTCTTTAAAAGGCCTTCACTTGATAACCCACTTAACTCTATTTGAGTGCCATCACCTAATTCATTATTTACTTTTTGTACTTTCTTTTCGATAAAGTCAAAGTCACTGATTACGCCACTATCAAAAGTGACGACATATTCACTGGGTTGCATATCACCTAAGGTTACTGTTTTTCCGTTGACTTTTCCTTTTACATTACTGTGCAATTGATTATTAAATGACACTGTAATTTCTTCAGTTTTTACTGTGTATACAATATCTTCTTTTTTATTGGCGTTATTAGATTGCTTAGCGCAACCCGCAATTGAAAAAATGCTAATTGCACAAATAAATAAGCTATAGGCATAATTTTTTTTCATTTTAACCTCTAATATATTATGAATGTTGAAAGTTTTTATGTTTATGGCACTAGATTGAAAAATTGGATCGTATTATGAAAATAGATATTATCAATAACGTTTTTGGGTAACCCTAAGCCTATGATCTCGCCATCGACTTCAGGGACCGATACCGTGTGTTCGCTCGTTAAGTATTTCCAATCATCTAACCATTTTTTATGGGTATCAGATTTTATCTGAACATCACTTGCTTCAGGAGAATGCGTTAAGTCGGTTGCGTACAAAATACGTTCTTGATATTTAATAAAGAAATTGCGTACTTTTTGTCTATCAAGTTTAGATTGATATTGCACTTGTCCCATTCTAGCCGCTAAATCAACAACTGCATCTGGATAAGTATCTAAAAATAGGGCAACTTTATCGACACTCCACTCTAAACTTGCTAAATGAGCGCCCATAAAATGCATTTCAGGGTGTTTATCAAGCATATTGTTACGTACTTGCATTTGATCTTCGTAACTAGGCATCTCAGGATGAAGGTACATATGATATTGTGGATGATTCGCAAAGTATTGTTTATCATTATTTACAGTCATTTGACTAACAGGTAACCAGCAGTTTTTTGGCTCCCCCTGGTGGCCAATGAGTGGGATATTAATATCAGTTAAATGCGCAAAAATAGGATCAAACATAACATCGTCAATCATAACTAAGTTTTGATCAGTATTTTTTTCAGCCATGCCAATATTTTTCCACACTTTTACGGCAACAGCACCTTCTTCTACGGCAGAGTCTATACGTTTGATAACGTTATTTTCCCACTCTTTAGTGTTAGCCCCTTCCATAGAAAATGTCGTTGCAAAGTAAAAAGTATCTGAGTGTTGCTTAGCAAAAGCCTGGGCAATAGTTGCTTGCTTATCAATGTGTGGAAAGTCAGGGTAATCTACATTGATAGAAAGTAATTTTATATTGTCATTATTTGCCTGCTCAATAAAAGCAGTCGATGCATTATTCGCATGTACATGTGCATCTATTTTGTTTACAGAATAATAATCAGCCATAGAGTACTGTTGATTATTTAAGTTATCACTAGAGCCAGAGCAACCGCTTAAGGCAAGTGTAATAAGAGAAATTGCAGTTAAGTGTTTGTTCAAAATAGCCTCTCGCAGTTAAAGTGATGTATTTTTTACTACGGATTTGATCACGATGAACTGGATCACTTATCGTAGTAAAAACATTTGTATGAAAAATCATACTGAAGGATATCGAAAGACATGTCAACAAAAAGAAAACATATGAAAATATAAATATGGATATTATTTCCTAATAGTTTTTGATAACACCAAAATGAAAGCTAATGAAGGGTTAAATTAATTTACTTTCAAAAAAAATTGTTTCATACTTGAGCCAAAATCTCCAAAAAGTATAAAGATCCAAGCACTAATAAAGCTTGGAAAATAAAAGAGGATATATATTGTGTATTATTTAGGCGTTGATGGTGGTGGAACCAAAACGGCATTCGCATTACTTGATCAAAAACGTAATGTGGTTGCAACATACGAGCTTGGGACCTGCTACCATGTTGAAGTTGGTTTAGAAGGTGCGCAAGAAGTCCTTAAGTCAGGTGTTTTAGCTTTGTTAGAACAAGTTTCGGGATCAATAGATGACATTGCCTTTGCTTTTTTTGGCTTACCTGCATACGGTGAAGATAGTGATTTAATTAATCAAATAGACGCTTTACCTTCAAGCTTTATGAGCCCAGAGAAGTATCAATGTGATAATGATATGGTGAATGGTTGGGCAGCAGCATTTGACTGCGCTGATGGTATTAATATCGTCGCGGGTACGGGTTCGATAGCTTATGGCGTAAACCAAATGAATACTGCTCGATGCGGTGGTTGGGGAGAGGTTTTCAGTGATGAAGGCTCTGCTTATTGGGTAGGACGTAAAGGGTTACAAGTATTCACAAAAATGAGTGATGGACGCCTTAGTAAAGGTCCTCTTTATGATCTATTGAAGTCAACGTTAGACTTTAAGCATGACCTAGATATTACCGCACTTGTGTTATGTCACTGGAATTCTGAGCGGAGTAAAATTGCCTCTGTTTCAGCTCTGGTATATAAAGCTGCTTCAGAAGGTGATAAACACGCTATTGCAATTTTAGAAGAAGCCGCTAATGAGCTTGCAGAAATAGTTGAAGGTGCCACTAAGTCATTAGGATTTTCAAAAGGTGAGTTAGTGAAGGTTTCATACTCGGGTGGTATATTTAATGCTGGAAAATTTGTATTAACACCTTTTATCAAGGCATTAGAAAACTTATCGAATAACTATAAAGTTTATGAGCCATTGCACAGTCCTGTTGTAGGCGCGGCACTATATGCAGAAAAACTGGCTAAGCTAAATTCATAATAGCCTATCATATAATTAAATTGTGTAGTTTTCTTAATAAGGTTTGCATAAAAAAACTTTACGCATTTTGCGTGTACATCAGGCAATCGCTGTATTTGAAAATCAATGATACTACTTATGCTAGCATAACAGTGTCAGCGATTTTCTAATCGTCTATATTGGCACGCAGCTAACAAACACCAACAAACCTCTCATTAACAACACACCGACCACTCAAAAATGCTCTTTTCAGAAGACCTGAACGTATCTCCATCCCATGATATTTCCTTAAGATAGACTTGAATTAAAGGTGAACTTAACTCAACAGGTATTCATTTGCTTATAATACCAAATTGATTAAGTTCTTTCCCACTCAGCGAGAATTAAAAGGCTTAGAGGCAGGCGTTAATTGAAGAGAATGGTTACTCTCGGTAACTGCTCCTGCGTTACCCTAATATCCCACATCCATGTGGGAACCTTGTCAAAATTAATAACGCAGCATGTAAGTCTTTTAAACTCGTCCTCTGGGAGCTTAATCGATGTACATTAATATCGTTAAATTCATGTTATTTAGAATGACTAAACCGAAACAAATTTTTCTTGTGATTGAACATCGAGTAGAGGTCTGAGTTGGGAATAACTTTAATCAAATTGGTATAAGCCGTGATTTGAGTTAAAACCACGGCCCTAGTTGTTCTATTTCTATCTATATTATCGGTCTTATCTAACTTACTTATCTAACTTACTTATTGCGTTCACCGATTGACGCGCAAGTTTAGTTGCATTAACAGCAGCTTCCATAACAAACTTTTTTCTAGATGCTGGAGGTGTTGTTGCTCTACCGTCTGCTCCTTCAGAAAGCATCAATTGGTATTCTGCCTGCGTTAATATAGCTTGTGCGTTTATGACATTCAGCCCTAATTTTTCAGCAAGAATGATGGCATAGCGAGCATTATTCACTTCTGTTCTAGCTTCATCGGTCAAAATGTTCATTCGTTCTACGCCATTATTTCTAATCCAATTGGTAAAATCAGCAGCCATTGATATTTCTTCATTAGGTATAGAAACTTCCGTAGGGTGTTTTTCTAACCACGCTTCCATTGTTATAAACTTAGCATAAGGTAAGTTTTCAACCATTGTTAATCGTTCATTCCAGTTTTTTATAGCGGGAAGGTTAGGCAGCATATCACCCGAGGCATGTAAATCACCATTCTTGTTATTCAACATCTCTAATGACTCAAAATATATATCTTCCGCATCGCCCTTAAATACAACAAAGTGTTCTTTAATTCCTTTATCTTTAAGTATTTTATATAACGCATCTAATTTTGTTTTTAATGCTGTCGTACTGCCACTTGTTAACAATGGTGCAGTTAAAACCGCGGGCATTTTTGTACCATTAATACCATCTAGCATGACAGTCGGCGGATAATAAAGTTGATTTTCATAAGCAGGAATAATGTCTTTATAAATTGAAATCCAGTGAAGGCCCACATCTTCAAAAACTTGCGGTAATATTACATCCCAAGAATTCTCAGGAAGAAATACGCTGGTTGGCTTAAACCCCCAAGTTTTTTGGTCTTGCTTGATACTTTCATTAAGTTGAAGAATAAGATTGTTATAGGGGGTTAAATTCAAGATAGGGTGACTGAGTGTATAAGTGCCAATACCATAGCGCTCTTTTTTAATACCACTTTTAAGCCTTTCAATTGTTTTGGGGTAATTATTTTGTAGATAATCGGTAGTGTAAGCCGATAAGTAAAATTGAGTTGTCCACTTTGGGTGCTCTTCAAAAACATCCAAAAGAGAATTCTGTCCCTGCTCCACTAGAGTTGGCATACCACTGACAGGAGCGCCAGCGTGATTTAAATTCCAGTTAAATAAATAAGTAAAGTAGATTATCGGTTCTTGAGCTTTTAATGGGCTAGTTAAACCGATGGCAAACATAATTGACAGTAGTAATGTTTTAGCTATTTTTTTCTTCATTTTATTATCCTTATTTTTGTATAATTAATCCTCTACAATAAAAACAATACCCTTTTTTGAAATCAAATGAAAGTTTTGATTTGTTATTATTAGGGTTTTAATATTGAGTAAGAATGCATCGAAGGTAAACGAAGATCGTTTATTGTAAAGATAAGGGTATCATTAAAAATGGGAGGCTATACTCGCGGCACTTGAAACGCAGGGTACAGCTAATAGCAAGTATATTAAGTGCTACAAGTAACTTAGTTCGAACTAAAAATAGATACCTGCCACCTAGGCAGGTAATTGAAAACCAAAGTTAATTGTTGTTGGTAATTAACACATCAACTTAGTGCTGTCGTTCATCCCTATAATATTCTATTAATCCTTGCGTAGAGCTATCATGATTTTTATTAACGGTATTATTTTGCAGTTCCAGCTGTATTTTATTTGCCAGCCCCTTCCCTAATTCAACGCCCCATTGGTCAAATGAACATATTTTAAGGATAATACCTTGTACAAAAATCTTATGCTCATACAAAGCTATTAAGCTACCTAGCGTTTTTGGTGATAACTGTTTCATTAAAATAGAGTTCGTAGGTCGGTTACCTCGATGTACTTTATGAGGTGCTACTTTATTGATATATTCCTGTGTTCTTCCTTTAGCTTTCAAATCTTCTCGTACTTGCTCTTCATTTACACCTTTCATCAGCGCTTGTGTTTGAGCAAAGAAATTAGCCATTAATGTTTCATGATGACCGGCGACAGGGGTGACACTTTCAATAGAACCAATAAAGTCTGCAGGTACAACATTATTACTTTGGTGTAAATATTGATAAAATGCATGCTGACCATTAATGCCTAACTCACCCCAAATTGTTGGTACCGTTGGGTAGTCAATTTGTTCGCCGTCCCATGAAACGGATTTGCCATTACTTTCCATTTCAGCTTGTTGCATATAAGCAGAAAACATATGTAAATTTTGATCGTAGGGTAAAATCGCTTGGGACTGAGCCCCCAAAAACGTACAGTTCCAAACACTCAACAACGCTAAAATTATCGGTGCATTTTCTTTTAACGGAGCAGTATAAAAGTGATTGTCTATTTCGTGAGCCCCGGCAAGCAATTCTGTGAATTTTTCAAACCCTAAGTCAATGGCTATTGGTAATCCAATAGCTGACCATAAAGAGAAGCGACCACCAACCCAGTCCCACATATCAAAAATATTCTCTTCGAGGATACCAAACTCAATCGCATTAACCTTATTAGAAGAAACGGCAATAAAATGCTTCTCTACAGCGTTAGAGTCAAATGATGATGATACTAACCATTTCATTGCAGTTTGCGCATTAGTGATAGTTTCAGTCGTTGTAAACGTTTTACTTGAAACAATAAATAATACCTGTTCAGGATTTAATGGCTTTAAAATATTCGCTATTTGTGTGCCATCTACATTAGAAACATAGTGGGTATTCACACTATTATCACTGTAACCTTTAAGTGCTTCAGTGACCATTTGAGGCCCTAAGTTAGAGCCGCCTACACCAATATTTACAACATCAGTTATCCGTTTTCCCGAGTAACCTAACCATTCACCCTTTCGGACTTTATCACTAAACTTTTTCATCTTACTTAGTGATTGTTCCACATTTGAGGTTATATTTTCGTCAAATATATTCGTGTTTTTTTTCACTGAACCACGTAATGCTGTGTGTAATACCGCTCGTTCTTCTGTTTTATTAATGGAAACACCGTCAAACATTTTTTCACGCCATTGTTCCACATCGCAATCTTTTGCTAATTGCATTAATAAATACATCGTTTCTTCGGTGATAATATTTTTAGAATAGTCGAGTACAAAAGGATTTAATTTGATAGAAAATTCATTGAACCGATTTGAGTCTTTGGTAAACAAATCATTCATATGTTGATTTTTCATTATTTTGGCATGTTCAACTAAGTTTTTCCAACTGGTTAAATCTGTTCTTGAGTTCATTCTTGACCTTTAAAATAGTTATATATTTAACCTGAGCTTACATTCAGGTTAAATAATGATTTTTATTACACTAGGCTTCAGCACGGGTAATAAATATATTCAACCAAAGCGAAGCCGTTAACTTGTTCATTCATTGTAAAATTATAAATTAGCATCGAATTGGATAACTTGGCCTGTTACCAATCGATCACTTTCAATGGTAAGGATGGGGTTATCTCCGCCTGTCGCTATAGTAAAGTTTTTGCTTTGATCAGGTAATAACCCTTTAAGCGATTCACTTGAGCGAACACCATTGACGGTTGGGTAGGCATCGTAATAGATTGGCGCTATACCTGTATTTTTAATCACAATTTTACTCGCAGTAACAGAAGACTCAAACGCTTCTATTTTGAATTTATAACCCGTAGCCATAGCCGCCTCTTTAATACGCTCTGGGCTTTGGTATGAAGATTGATTATTTCCTATAATATAAGTTATATGATAAAGCTCAGCGAAATACTCAAAACTCTTGCCATAAGGGCCGACACTAGGATTCAATACATTCATTTGATCATAGTCAGAATAGTAACTAAATTCACCACCTGCCGGGTTGGTTTTAAACCTATCTTTGCCAAAAAATAACCAATTAGAGCGATTATATTCCTCGTCATTATCCGAGTGAGTTTCATGCATAAATGAGTCGTCAAATACGCCAAAGCTCAGCGCTTTTAAGTCAGGCTCTGCCGATATAGGAGTGTAACTGGAGTCGGCGGCATCAATTGAAAATGACCAAAGTAATTCATTAAATTCATTATCTAAATGTTTTAAAAATTTAGCTTGAAAGGGCTTAGATGGAAAGTTATTACCTAAACTTACAGCACCATCATATAAGTGATATTCTGCATAAGAGCCAAAACCCACCTGTAAAAACGCAATACGAGGATCATTATCGTAACGAGCAGCAAAAGCACTAAAGAACTCTAACGTAAATTGCTCTAATCCCACAAAGCTCCAATCAGGCAAGTAAGTATTACGACCTTCCACTAATTCAATTGTTGAATTAAAACCTGTTGCAGTCTCAATATACTGAGGTACAGACACCGCTGTTTTTCCTGGATAAGTATAACGAAAACGTAATATTGCTTGGTGGCTTCGACTTGCTACATCAGCTAATAAATTATCAATAATCGTCCAATCATATACACCTTCCTCGCTGACAACATCGGCGTAAACAACATAGGAATATTCAAGCTGTACTGTATCTCCTAAGTTAGCCAATTGGGTTGCATTGTTAGCCCAATATACTATCCCTGTCATCGGTTGTACGCGATCGATAGATGATTGCAAGGTGACTGGCGTTAAAGAAGATGTTGTTGTATCAATATGATTATCTAGAGTCTCTGTCGATAGCCCTCCGCATGCACTAATTAACACGGCCAAAGAAAAAACTAAAAAATACTGCATGAAATGGACTTGCTTGTTTTGAATATTACTCGTAATTTTCATAAATAATCTCATCATAGGTCAATTTAATAAAATTAGGTGTCGTCTTTGTTTTTTATAGGCTTATACCAGTCCCAGTAAATTATTGCTCACTTATACTGGTTCAAATAAGCCAATAGTTTCTTTATTTTAATCACATAAGCCAGCTATTACTCAATCAAGCGCCTTACCTTGACCTATTTATCCTTCGCAAAGCCAAATCACAAACTTAATAGAAGTGTTATTAGCTAAGGCGATCATGAGAGTACACTCATGATCTATCGTGTGAAAATTTTATTTAGTTGGGTATATTCTTAACATAACGGCTTCGTGTGAAATAACTTCGTCAGTATAGCTTTCTGGAAAGTTACCCATATTTTTATGTTGCCATAAATCTCTCACATGAACTTCTTCCCATGCTAAACCTAGCTCTTTTTTCCAGTTAATAGAGATGTTTTCTGTTTCACTACCACGGTTAAGCATTGCAATCGCCCAGCTACCATCTGCCATTGGTTTTGCTAATATATGAATTTTACCTTCCTTTTTAACCGTTTTTGCTTGTTTACCTAACGAGTCTTGATTTAACGCTATCACTTCTTTATTAGTCAGCGTTTCTAAAGTATAAGTATCAAGGTTACGTACATCAGTACCGGTTAATAGAGGAGTAGATAAGATTGACCATAAGCTAAAATGTGCACGATATTCAATATTAGAGGCACCTGCCCCCACAAGCTCTTTACTCTCACCATTAAGACCAACGACTAGCATATCAAAATCATTCCATTGCCCTGGTTTATTGAATCCTTCTAAACCATTACCTCTATCTAACATATCGAGGACATCAAAATAATAGCCTTCTCTGTTGTCTGGATAGTCGAAATCATCAGAAATATCTTGTCCTATTCTCCAATGGTTTGCGCCTATGTCGCCAGCCCATTCCCAAATATCTTGCCAACCACAATGACATGCATGTAAAACAACATCTTTAGGGTTTTCCGCTAAAGGCTTAGACATTTTATAAAAAGCTTCTTTTAATTCTTCTTTGCCTGCATCTTTATGTGAGCAACAACTATCATATTTTAAATGGTCAACATCCCATGAGGCGAACATATCAGCATCTTGCTTTTCATACCCTTCACTACCAGAGTAACCTGCACAGGTTGTTTTTCCAGGACCAGAGTAAATGCCGAGTTTCATCCCTTTTTCATGAGCATAATCGGCTAAATACTTAATGCCACGCGGAAACTTTTCTTTGTCATAATCAAGCGGTTTATTCTGACGATTTCCCTTATCTTGCTGCCAGCCGTCGTCAAGGTTAACGTAAATATATCCAGCATCTTTCATACCGTTATTTACCATTGCATCAATAGTTTCGATAATTAGCTGTTCATCTATTTCAACGCCAAATTGATTCCAACTACTCCAGCCCATAGGGGGTGTTTTGGCCAACCCATTATTAATTTTTTCAAAAACGTGCTCCCCGTCTTTTGCCTGAGCATTCATGGTTAACGTTGTTAGCGAGAATAATATAAATACAGATATTATAAAAATACGAGATGTCATTATAAGTTTCATATACTTTCCAAAAAATCATCAATGTTAATTTATTTAAGATAAACCATACTAAACGAAAACAAATGAAAGGTAAAGGAGTGCATAATAATATGTAAAAACTTATAAGTAACAAAATGTTTATTTAAATATTCTATATTTATTTCATTTAAATAAAGCTCAGTGGAAACAATAAAACATCCCTGAGGCTAGTTAAATCAAGCAAGTAGACTTACTATTAACTGAGTTGAGCCTTTGCTTTTTGTCGAAGTGCGGACTATTAATTAAGGAATGAAATTAAAGTTGAGTGAAAGCAGCTAAAAGGTATGATTAACATTTACATCATAAAAATTATAATAATAATACAACTATCCCTTTCTTATACGAAATAAAATCTTCATTATCTTTCGTTGATGCGCTAATAGATTACTGTTAAAATGCCAAATATTAAATAAATACTATAATAATTTAAAATATGCTTAATACTATTGAAAGACGCCAAAAAATTATTGATAAAGTAAATGAACTAAGTCGTGTCGATGTAGCACAACTTGCTAGTGAGTTTAACGTTTCAACCGTAACGATAAGAACTGATTTAAATGATCTAAGTAAAAGACGATTATTAATCAGATCTAGAGGCGGAGCTGTTGCTATCAGTAAAATAACGAAGGAACTATCAGTAAAAGAAAAGCATTGTGAAAACTCTCATATTAAAGAAAAACTGGCTGAAGCTGCTGTACAGCTAATTAATAATGATGAGTTAATAATACTTGATTCCGGCACCACTACTGAAGAAATAGCAAAGCTATTACAAAACCATGAAAATTTAGTGGTAATGACGAATGGTTTGAATATCGCAACAGAACTTTCACATTTACAAAATTCAGAAGTATTAATGACGGGCGGAACGTTACGACAAAAGTCACTATCATTTTATGGTCGTCAGGCTGAAGCGAGTCTTAACAACCTTAGATTTGATAAAGTAATTTTAGGTGTGGATGGTGTTGAAATATCGTCGGGTTTCACAACTCACTTTGAACATGAAGCAACCTTAAATCGTTTAATGTGTAATATTTCAAAAGAAGTTATTGTTGTGACTGACTCATCAAAATTTGGTAGAAGCGGGTTATATATAATCGACTCCCTTGATTCAATTGATACGCTGATAACTGATAATAAAATACCTTCTCAGTATATTGATTATTTCCAATCAAAAAACGTTAAATTAATCATAATTGATGTAGATTAATCTTTTGTAATTGTTAGTAAATATAACGAGGTCGATTATGTTTCAATTAGCGATAAATCGACCGGTTGAGAAGTACCGATTCATAGTGACGTGGTTTAATTGATTCGACTACCCCAGTTAAGGAATAATGAACTTAACCGGAGAATGAAAATGACAACACGTAAAAAATATTCCAAGGAATTTAAACTTGATGCTATCTCTTTAGTCAGAGATCAAAACATTAGTATTTCTGAAGCTAGCAGGAATCTAGGGATTGGAAATCAAATGCTCGGCCGCTGGATCAAAGAAGCTGAAAATGAAGATGGTCAAGCTTTTCGAGGTAATGGAAAACTGACACCCGATCAAGAAGAAAATCGTCAATTAAAAGCGCAAGTCAAACGCCTAGAAATGGAGCGCGATATATTAAAAAAAGCGACGGTCTTCTTTGCAAAAGAAACGAAGTAAAATATTCGTTTATTACCCATCATAAGAAGATCTGGTCAGTGGTATTAATGTGCCGCGTATTGGGTGTGAAAACTAATAATTATTATAGTTATCAGAAACGTAATACAAATAAAACAAATGATGCAACACATCAAGAAATGATTGAGTTAGTAAAGGATATTGCCAAATTCAGTGACAATACTTATGGCGAAAGGCGTATTAAAGCGGTACTGAATGCTTTGAGTTTTCCTATCAGTCGATGGAAAGTAGCCAAATTAATGAAAGAGGCAAATGTTTGGGTTCGCTATAAAAAGAAATATAAAGTCACTACTAATAGTGCTCACAATAAGCCACTTTATAAAAATGAACTTGAACAAAACTTTACCACAGAGCAAGCAAATCAAGCATTTGTCGGTGATATTACTTACATTTGGACAGCAGAAGGTTGGCTCTATTTAGCCGTTGTTATTGACTTGTACTCTCGTAAAGTTGTTGGTTGGAGCATGGGGTCGAGAATGAAAGCTCAACTTGTCTGTGATGCACTAACAATGGCTATTTGGCAAAGAAGCCCTGAGAAAGGACTTATTGTTCATTCCGATCAAGGTGTTCAATACGCAAGTCACCAGTATAGACAATTACTCAATAACAATGGCTTTATTGGTAGTATGAGTAAAAAGGGTTGCTGTTGGGATAATGCCGTTGCCGAAAGCTTCTTTGGCAGCCTAAAGCAAGAGCGTGTTCACTGGAAAAATTATGAAACACGCTATGAAGCTCAACAAGATATAATGAATTACATAACCATGTGGTACAACAGTAACCGACTACACTCTTACTTAGGGTATCAAAGCCCTAATGATTTTGAATTGAAAATTAATGAGTTAGAAAAAGTAGCTTAACTAGGGTGTCTGAATTTACTTGACCAGGTCACCCAAGCACAAAATGAACTTAATTTTATTAATGATAAACCAGATGTAATTAAGTGCTTATACTAAATGTTCTCAGATGGTAGCTTTAGACTATAATAACTGACATCTTCAATGTAATTAGATGGCTAAATTTATATAACAGGCCACACTATATAACATTACATATAAATCATTAAGTTAATAGCGCCCTTCCCCTTTTATAAATGCCCCTATCTTCTAAATTGTCCTTAATTCATCTGCACTTATCATTTTAAAATTTATTTATACTCTTCATTCAATCAAATATTTTGATTGAAAACACCAAAATATTTCGCTTTTCAATTAATAAATATAGGTACATTATTTTATAAAAATTCAACTTTGGTTTTTATAGGGTAAATCAATGAACATTAATACATATGAAGAAGCTGCCACGGGTTTAGATATGGATATAGATCTTGATCTGGATGAAGATACAGAAACAGATACAGACACGGATTTAGTTTTTGACACGGGTATCGCAGGTTTCGAAATTGCTTATGGTTCAAAGAACAAAGAAATGATTAAGAAAAACCTTAAGAAGTCAGCAAGACAACAATATCAAACTAGACAAAAATTAGATTCTATACGTGAAAAAAGAACATTCGAAAAAGAAAATAATTCGTTTAGCGATTATTGGGATAGCTAACAAATACCACCTAAGAGAGAACAACATGAAAAAAATATTAGCTTTTACATTGTTAGCTTTGTTCACAAACATAGCTTGCAGCCAAGATAACGACAATGAATTAGAAGACGCACCAAAAAGTTACATACAAAACTTGTTTAGTGAATGTAAGGAATATGCTGAGCTAGAAGAAGTAGCGTCAGAAAACTTAAATACATATTTATTACATTGTATTAATGAAGAGTTAGAAACTAGCTTTTATAAGCGTATAAGCTCTCTTCCTACTGAAGAATAGCCTAGGTAATTAGAAGATTTTGGACTCAAATTACTTAGCTCATTTACAAAAGTGAGCTATTTAATTTGAGTCTTTTTTAAATTTTTACATAAGGAAATAATTGAATAGTTTGCTCGATAATATCTTTTTTCTGACTTTTAGCTAAATAAGCAGCAAATATTTCTCGTGAATATACCGGTGCCTTTTCAACAACAAATAACTGATTTTTTTCAATGTACTCAAATGCCATTTGTCTTGGTAAATATGCACTACCACCAGCATCAAGTAAAAAGTTTAGCGCAATTCTAGGTTGACTCATATAATGTTTTGCCGGTGTCACATCTTGAAAGTCTCGTCGATATTGCGCATTAATAGCATCACCATAATCCACCATAATAAAATTATCTAATGAAGTAAGATTACCTAAGTCATGGGGCTCTGTTGTCACTAAATGCAAAGGCACACTTGCTACTTTTTCAGTAATAAGATCTTCAACAAAAGGTGGCTCAAACAAAAAAGCAATATCAATAACACGACTCAGCACGCTTTTGCGTAATTCAATTGGTGAGTAGGTATTCGTTAATAAGCTAACATCATCCATATTACGGTGTATTTTTTTCAACCAATCTTGTAATACTATATCCCAAATTGACATCATAGAGCCGATCACAAGCTGATGAGAGTCATTTTCAGACATACCAACATCTTGTTTCGCTTTTTGCCACATAAACAAAAGTTCATTGGCATGTTTAATTAACCGATGTCCTTCTGACGTTATTTTTAAATGTTTCTGGCTACGATCAAACAACAGCACCCCTAAGTCATCTTCCAGTAATTTTATTCGCGCACTTACCGCTGACTGCGTAATAAATAAGTTTTCAGACGCAATTCTAAAATGTAGGGTTCGACTCACTTCAAGGAACGTTCTTAACAATTCAATTTTCATTATATTTCCAAAACCGCCTGTAATCACTTTTTTTAATTGAACACATCAAAATATAGCATTTTATTATTTAACAGTCTGACTATACACTGCACTACACTTATTACATCACTTTTTAATAGGAAAGAGTGATAAACAAAGGTTTAAATTATGAAAATTGCTATCTTATCAAGAAACCCAAAATTATATTCTACTCGACGCTTAAAAGAAGCCGGTGAAGCAATGGGGCATGAAGTTGATATCATTGATACTCTACACTGTTATATGGATATTACCAGTAGCCGGTCAACAGTGCGCTATCATGGTAAAGAGTTACCAATGTATGATGCAATTATTCCTCGTATTGGCGCTTCAGTAACCTTTTACGGCACCGCTGTTGCAAGACAATTTGAAATGATGGGCACTTTTAATATCAATGAATCGGTCGCTATTAGCCGTTCACGCGATAAATTACGTTCGTTACAACTATTATCTCGTAAAGGCATTGGCTTACCGCGTACAGGATTTGCAAGCAAACCTGATAACATTAAAGATTTAATTAAAAATGTAGGTGGCGCACCTGTTGTTATTAAATTATTAGAAGGCACACAAGGTATTGGTGTTGTTCTTGCTGATACAGCCAAAGCAGCTGAAGCCATTATAGAAGCCTTTATGGGTTTAAAAGCGAATATTCTAGTACAAGAATTTGTTAAAGAAGCTGGTGGTGCTGACATTCGTTGCTTAGTTATTGGCGGTAAAGTCGTTGCTGCAATGAAACGACAAGGTGCTGAAGGTGAATTTCGCTCTAACCTACATCGTGGTGGTAGCGCAGAAGTTGTTAAATTATCAAAAGCAGAACGTGAAACAGCCGTTAATGCTGCCAAAGCAATGGGATTAAACCTGTGTGGTGTTGATTTATTACGCTCTCAAAGTGGCCCAATGGTAATGGAAGTTAACTCATCTCCAGGCTTAGAAGGGATAGAAACTGCAACAGGCAAAAACATTGCAGGTATGGTTTTTGAGTTTTTAGAAAAAAATGCAAAACCAAATAAAACTCAAACACGTGGAAAAGGTTAAAAGAGGCAACCATGGAAAAACTAAAAATAGGTGAGTTTGAAATATTACCTGGTGAGCAAAGAAAAATTGAATTACCCGTTGCTAAATTATATACCGATGCCAATGTATCTTTGCCTGTACATATTATACGTTCGAAAAAGCCGGGACCTACTATTTTTGTTAGTGCTGCAGTTCATGGCGACGAGCTTAACGGTATTGAAATTATTCGACGCTTAATTAAACAGAAAAAGTTTAAGATAATAAAAGGTACCGTTATCGCTGTACCAATGGTTAATGTTTATGGCGTGGTAAACCAAAGTCGCTATATGCCTGATCGCCGCGATCTTAATCGCTGCTTTCCTGGCTCAGCGAAAGGCTCCTTAGCCGGTAGAGTTGCCTATATTTTTCTTAATGAAATTGTTAAGCATTGTGATTATGGTATTGATTTGCATACAGGTGCTATTCACCGTTCAAATTTACCACAAATTAGAGCCGATATGTCTGATGCTGAAACCAAAGAATTAGCGGAAGTATTTGGCGTGCCGGTAATACTTAACTCTAATTTGGTTGATGGCTCACTGCGTGAATCAGCTGTTAAAAATAAAACTAAGATTTTATTATATGAAGCGGGTGAAGCATTACGCTTTGATGAATTTTCAATTAGAGCCGGTATGAAAGGCATTCTAAATGTTTTACAACACCTAGGAATGACAAGAAAGTCTCTTTCTAAAAAGAAAAAGCCAGCGCCTTTTATTGCCAACGGCAGTCAATGGGTTAGAGCCAATGCCAGTGGTATTGTGCACAACATTGTGAATTTGGGTGACCAAATTACTAAAGGACAAGTATTAGCTGAAATTGGTAGCCCTTATGGCGAAGTTATTGACGCGGTTAAGGCAACGCGTTCAGGAATACTCATTGGAAAACAAAACATTCCTCTTGTACAAGAAGGTGAAGCCATGTTCCATATTGCTTACTTTAGTGAAGATGATGAAGATATTGCTGAACAAATTGAAAATGTTCAAGAAGCACTGTTACCAGAAAACCATGGAAATAATTGAGGCTAAAAATGAAGATAAACAAAACAATAATTGGCCGCTTAGAGTCAATAGCATTGCCAGAACTCGCGATTAATGATTTACAAGTTAGGGTCGATACAGGAGCTAAAACGTCTTCACTACATGTGGATAATATAACTAAAATAGTTAAAGACGGGCAAAAATGTGTCACCTTTGATATTCATCCAGATGCGCATAATGTTAATAGTATTGTTAATTGTACTGCACCAATCAGTGATATTAGAAATGTAAAATCATCTAACGGCACAGCTGAGCAGCGATATGTAATAGAGACTAACGTAACGCTTGGAACAGAGACATGGCCAATAGAAATTACATTAACCGATCGTTCTGATATGAGTTATTTAATGCTTTTTGGCAGAGAAGCTATCGGTAAACGATTCTTGGTCGACCCGTCTAAAGTTTTTATACACTCATAACTAAACCAGCATTAGTTATGCTGGTTTTACAACAAAGAGTAACAAATAATGACATTTGACAAAATTGTAGCATTTCTCAATATCACCATTGTTTCTATTGAGAACCAACCTATTACTACGGGAGATATTCTTTTAATCCCAGTATTGCTAATAATAGGCGTATATTTAACAAAGTGGTTTGTGAGGAGAATAACAACACAATTAACAACACAGCACACTGACCCTAATATTATCCATTTATTACGGCGCATATTTTATATTATTGCGATAACAATATTAATTATTACTATTTTAGACCTTATCAATGTACCTATCACTGCGTTTGCCTTCTTATCAGGTGCTATTGCGATAGGCTTTGGTTTTGGTGCCCAAAATATTATTAATAATTTTATCAGTGGCTGGATTCTAATGTGGGAGCGACCAATTCGCATTGGTGATTTTTTAGAAATTGAAGATGCAAAAGGAGTCGTGGAAGAAATTAACACCCGCTCAACCCGTATTAAGCGAGTTGATGGTGTTCACATGCTAATTCCAAACAGTAAATTAATTGAAAATACGGTTGTTAACTGGACTCTTGTCGATAGATTAGTTCGAACAACGGTTAAAGTAGGTGTGTCATATGGTTCACCAGTAAAGCTAGTAGCTGAACTGATATTACAAGCAGCAGTTGAACAAGAAGAAATATTATCAACCCCAAAACCCTCAGTAACATTTGAAGACTTTGGTGATAATGCGCTAATTTTTGATATTAACTTTTGGATTAATTCTAATGTTGAAGGAGGCTTAAGAAAAGCTAGAAGTAATGTTCGCTTTCGCTTAGCAGAATTATTCGAAGAACATAATATTGTAGTGGCCTACCCACAAAGAGATGTCCACTTAGACGGTTCAATAACGTTACTTCCTTCTGAAAGCAAGTAATCTAAATCTAGTAAATAGTTAAGATATACTCCTTGTTATTGTGTTATTTCTAAAGCTGAACTAACACAATGACAAGGCTTAAGTTATGATTTAAGTTAAGGACTAAGTTTAATCCTTAGAGACTAAAGCCAAACTTTTTTGCTCAAACCACAAATACATAAAATCTTGCGTTAGCTTTTGTTCTATATCAAGTGCTTGCTCAGTCGGACAAAATATGGTGAAAAGAATCTCAGTATCGCCAATCTCTGATGTTGCTATTTGAATATGAGGCTCAGGACCAGCAATGTTAATCTCAAGACGATTTTCAATCAGTTGATTATAGCGAATAGCTACATCCTTAAAGTCATCACAATATAAATTAGCTTTCTCATTTAGCTGCTCAATAAATTCAAAAGGATTTACACTGTCATCTCTTACAATAGTAAAATGATGCATCGCATAACGTTTCAAAAAGTTAAGATTCTTTATTACCGAGGTAACCATAAGACTATTAGGTAAATACAAGGTTTTACCTGTGTATTGGTAATCATCTTTATTAACTTCCAATAACGTCAATTTAGCCCAATCAGTCGAATGCACTTCTCCGAAATAATTACCTACTTGTATCCAATCGCCAATTCGAAATGGTCGGCTAGAAATAAGGTAAAGAAAACCGATGAAACATTGAATAAATTCTCTTGTTGCTAACACTATAGCAACAACAAAGGCCGCAATAGAAAAAGCGAACTTTTGAATTTCATGTGACCAAATATTAAAAAGAGCAACAATAATCAATAAGGTAAATATATTATTAACCATATTGATCTTTATTTTTTTATCACTTTTATCACTTTTAGATTTATGCTTAATAGTTTTAATCAGTAATTTCTTTAACAGAAAGAACATCAAAAATAACACGATTGTAAAAACAAATTTATTGTCAAAAATTAACGCATGAAATGTAGATAAATTAAATGTAGAAAGAAACTCATTCATAGTGATATATAGGGTACCTTAACGGGTCGAGGAATAGCAATATTAGATAAAATAATACCTAATATTAGCTTAATACTAAGCTGTCTTATTCTACATCATTGCGAGTGATGAAATAAACAGGCATAACAGTAAAAATAAAATAACAATCCCATCAACACTTCTTTTTTTTTGTTTCATTTTTTGAATAAATTAAGGTTCAGATGAGGCGCATTGTAATCAGTTATCGGCAAGAAGCAAACGCAATAATTTATTGGTTCTAATCAATTTTTTTATAAACCAGCATAAAATGCTAAATAATTTTATGCTGGCCAATAACGATAGCTTTGGAGGGTTTACGGTAAATATTAAACGGATTAATTCAGTTCAATATTTTCAAACAACTCAGAGGCATCAATATTAATTAACGGCCAAACATTCCACCGCCACCGCCCATACCGCCGCCACCTGGTGGCATCATACCTTGCATAGAACGCATCATCTTTTTCATGCCGCCTTTACCTGATACTTTTTTCATCATTTTTTGCATTTGCGTAAACTGTTTAAGCAACTTATTCACGTCTTGAATTTGTGTTCCTGAACCCGCTGCAATACGACGCTTACGAGAGCCTTTAATAATATCAGGACGTTCACGTTCGCCAGGTGTCATTGAATTGATAATAGCTTCCATGCGAACCGTTAATTTATCATCCATTTGATCTTTGATTTTATCAGACATATTACCCATGCCAGGTAATTTATCCATCATACCCATCATGCCACCCATGCTTTTCATTTGCACAAGTTGATCACGGAAGTCTTCTAAACTAAAGCCTTTACCACTTTTAACTTTTTTGGCTAATTGTTCAGCTTTCTTTTTATCAACCTTTTGTTCAACTTCTTCTATTAGTGATAGAACATCGCCCATTCCTAATATACGAGAAGCTATTCGGTCTGGATGAAATGGCTCTAACGCTTCAATTTTCTCACCAACACCCATAAATTTAATAGGTTTGCCAGTAATATGACGAATAGACAAAGCCGCGCCGCCGCGAGCATCACCATCAGTTTTAGTTAAAATAACACCCGTTAATGGCAAAGCATCATTAAACGCTTTAGCAGTATTCGCTGCATCTTGCCCTGTCATTGCATCAACAGTAAATAATGTTTCAATTGGATTAATCGCAGCATGTAATGCTTTGATTTCATCCATCATGCTTTCATCTACATGTAAACGACCGGCAGTATCAACAATTACCACATCGAAAAAGTTTTTCTTAGCGTGATCAATAGCTGCATTGGCGATACTAATAGGCTTTTGTGAAATATCACTTGGAAAGAAACCAACATTAATTTCAGCGGCTAAAGTTTCAAGCTGCTTAATAGCTGCCGGACGATAAACATCGGCACTTACTACAAGTACTTTTTTCTTTTCTCGTTCTGTTAAAAATTTTGCTAATTTAGCAACAGAAGTCGTTTTACCCGCACCTTGTAAACCAGCCATTAACACAATAGCAGGAGGAGCAGCTTTTAAATTCAGGTTTTCATTAATGCCACCCATGGCAAGTTCAAGTTCTTTTTGAACAATTTTAACGAATACTTGCCCAGGAGTAAGGCTTTTAGAAACATCAACACCTACAGCTTGCTCTTTAACTTTAGCAACAAACTCTTTAATAACTGGCAACGCAACGTCGGCTTCAAGTAAAGCCATACGAACTTCGCGTAACGTATCTTTTATATTATCTTCGGTTAAGCGACCACGGCCACTAATATTTTTAAGGGTTTTACCCAATCGATCGGAAAGATTTTCAAACATGAATGACTCTAGTAGCGCTCTATATAGCGAAAAATGTGAAAATTAATACGGCTATTATACCCGTGAATAAATCATTGTCGAGATCAGCATTGCTTCACCATTTTATAACCTTGCTAAGTTATTGAAAACTTCTCCATCGAGAAAACCGTGATATAATAAAATTTGTCAATTTCATCTTAATTTTCATGGTTATAATTATGGAACACCTATCGCTTTTTGTTGATAATTTTATTGCTCTGAGTGCGGAAGCAAGCCCTTGGTTATTACTGGGCTTATTAATAGCAGGTTTAATGAAAGCTTGGGTGCCAAGTGAAATATTAAGTAAACATTTAGGTAAAGGAAAATCGGCAATTGTCAAAGCCGCCTTAATCGGTGCGCCATTACCCTTATGCTCTTGTGGTGTTATTCCTGTAGCAGCAGAGCTAAGACGAAGTGGTGCTTCAGCGCCTGCAACAGCCTCTTTTTTAGTTGCGACACCAGAAACAGGTATTGATTCTGTTTCAGTCTCTTATGCCTTACTCGGTCCAGTTTTTGCTATATATCGACCGTTTGCAGCGATAATGTCAGCGATTATCACTGGCTTACTTGTCTCAACCATTAAAGATAAAGATATAAAGAGTCCAACGACGGGGCATCAAAAAATCACTAGTTGCTGTGCTAGTTCAA
Organism: Colwellia sp. 20A7; assembly: GCF_009832865.1. Lineage (NCBI taxonomy): Bacteria > Pseudomonadati > Pseudomonadota > Gammaproteobacteria > Alteromonadales > Colwelliaceae > Colwellia > Colwellia sp. 20A7. Next base: position 3,409,529 of record NZ_CP047130.1, read on the forward strand.
CGAAAAAAACACCACAAAAAGCAACAAGCAGTTGTTGCAGCACTAAACAAGCTGCTCCAATCGCCACGCCTAAAAAAAGTTCTTGTTGCTCAACGCCCTCTTCTGCTGCCATAACATTAGATACTATGACTGAACCAGCACAGCCTCTTTTATCAAAAAACTTTGTTGAAAAAACAAAACAAGGTGTTTATTACGCATCAACACAATTAATTGACGATATTATTATTTGGTTAGTTGTCGGTCTTGTTTTTGCCACTATTGTTCGTACTTTTTTACCCGAAGACTTTTTACTTAGTTATGGTAGTGGTTTGCCTGCAATGTTATTAATGATTGCGATATCCATTCCAATGTATATTTGTGCAACAGCCTCTACCCCTATTGCTGCTGGATTCATTATGGCTGGGTTATCACCCGGTACGGCCTTGGTATTTATGATGGCGGGCCCTGCAACCAATATATCCACTTTAGGCGTGATTAAAAATGAAATGGGTAGTGCTGTACTTATACGATATTTATTAGGTGTTGCATTATCGGCTCTTGGTTTTGCACTTTTACTTGATTATAGTTTGAATTTTTTTGATGTTAATATTACTGACCAAATGGCGCACTCGCATGAAATGCTACCTCTATGGTTTGGTTTAACTTGTGCTGCATTAATCACTTTCCTAGCAATTAAGCCACTAAGAAAGTTAGTATTTTAATCTAAATCAAGCAAAGTAATAATTGTCATGGTAGTTAACGCGTTATCTGATAGAATTAATGAAGTTATATTCAGTGTATTTAGGAGTTTAAGTTAGTGGATCTTCAGGTTATTGGTTCGAGCATGGCGTTTATCGCCTACATGCTAGCCACTATGGCAATTATATCTCGCTTATTTCACCCTAACGGCCCTAACATTGAGCAAGTGTTAATATTAGCAACAACCGCTATAACTATTCACTTGTTTAATGATGCTCGATTATTTTTTACTCAAGATGGTATTAACTTTAGTCTTCCTAATGTTATCTCTTTAGTTAGTTTAATTATTACTATCACAATATCAGTTGTGGCATTGCGAATAAAAGTAAATTTATTACTCCCTGTGATTTACGGTTTTGCTGGTATCTGGCAGCTAGCCAAAACATTTATCCCTACCACCGAATCAATTCCATTAGTTGCTAATAAAGTGATTTTAATTAGTCATATAAGTATCGCATTAATTGCTTATTGCATCTTAATTATCGCTACCTTATATGCTTTTCAAGTGACTTATATTAACTTTAAATTAAAAAGAAAAAACCTCACTGCAGTGGCGCATTTGCCTCCTTTAATGCAAGTTGAAAAACAACTTTTTACTATTTTAATTGTTGGTGCAATCTGTTTATTTACTAGTGAACTCATTGGTTTGATTTTTTTAGAAGGATTTTTCGCGAAAGCAAACATACATAAAACCGTTCTATCTCTTTTAGCGTTACTACTATACTCCGTGATATTAGTTGGTCATCATATACAAGGCTGGCGTGGCCACCGTATATTAGTACTTATGGTTACAGCTAGTACGTTATTAACTTTGTCATACTTCGGTAGTCGATTCGTTAAAGAGTTTCTGCTATCTTAATTTCATATTAAATATTCTTATTATATTATTGAAGGACTTCCTTTTTGGATAACATATCAACTCAGATGCTATTTATTATTCTTGGCATACTGATACTTATATCTGCTTATTTTTCTAGTTCAGAAACAGGCATGATGTCGCTTAACCGTTATAGACTTAGACACCTTGAAAAAGAGAAGCACAAAGGTGCTAAACGGGTGAGCGATTTGCTAAAACGTCCTGACCGACTAATTGGTTTGATATTAATTGGAAATAACTTAGTCAATATCGCCGCGTCTGCTATAGCAACAATTATAGCGTTAAGGTTGTCACACGAATTAGGCATATCTGAAGATATAAGTGTTTTAATAGCCACAATTATATTAACTTTAGTGGTATTAATTTTTGCTGAGGTAACCCCAAAAACACTGGCGGCTTTATACCCAGAACAAATTGCTTTTCCTAGCTCAATTGTTTTAACGCTATTATTAAAATTATTATTGCCACTGGTTGTCAGCGTTAATTGGATAACTAACGGCATACTAATGTTATTAGGTATTAGTTCAGAGCAACGTGAACAACATAGCCTAAGCAGTGAAGAATTACGTACTGTGGTAAACGAATCTGGCGCATTATTGCATGAGCGTGATCAAAGCATGCTAATGAGTATACTAGACCTTGAAAAAGTTAGCGTTGACGACATTATGATCCCACGAAGCGAGTTAGTAGGTATTGATGTTAATGACGACTGGAAAAGAATTCAAAAACAATTAACTCAAGCAAATCACACGCGCGTATTATTATATCGTGACAATATTGATGATGTTGTTGGTTATATTCACGCCCGCGATGCATTAAAGTTATTATCAAAAAGCCAATATACTAAAGCAACCTTATTACGTGCCGTACGTGAACTCTATTTTATTCCTGAGGGAACACCTCTTAATATCCAACTACTAAAGTTTCAACATGCTAAAGAACGTTTAGGCTTGGTTGTTGACGAATATGGTGATATTCAAGGCTTAGTAACCTTAGAAGATATTCTAGAAGAAATTGTTGGCGACTTTACTACAACACAAACACCAACGCCAAGTGATGTAGTAACTTTGCAACCTGACGGTAGTTACTTGGTAAAAGGTAATGCCAGCATACGTGACGTAAATAAAGAAATGTCATGGCAATTACCAACAGATGGCCCTAAAACACTTAACGGCATGATAATAGAGCATTTGGAAGACATTCCTCAAAGCAATATTAGTGTTCGTATCGCCGGCTATCCTATTGAAATAGTAGACGCTTCAGAAAATAGAATTAAAACAGTTAGGGTAATGCCTGAATATTTTATTGATGAAGAAATAAATGAAGAATAATTAATCAGATATTTACTGCAAATTAGGTTCATTCTTTTAAAGTAGAATGAATCTATCAACATTAAAAAGTTAATCACAATGTTATCCACAAGCAACATAATGGAAATAGCTTTCCACAATTTCTGTGGATAACAAGGTCAAAGCCTACTTGCTACAGCTTTTAGCTATTTCAACAAATTTTTAACAAAAAAACACACTTTTTTTATTAAAATAAAAACGCCTAGCTTTAAGCCATATTAAGTACTGGTTTGGCTAAAAATATTCATAAAAATAATAAAATGGCAAGGTTTTAGGCAATATATTTTATTATTATTTTCCTATCTAATAAACTCCCCACCAGAAAATCCAATCGATGAATTCTTGTTCTTTAGCCAAAAAACAATCGCCATAGCCAACCATGATTTAACTCTTCTTCACAGCTTTTCAATTGAGAAGAATAACGACGAGAGCGGTTATCTACTTTACGAGCAACGCCCACTAACCACAATTTCTTTTTATAACTTTTACGTTTAAACCCTCCCCAGCCTTCATGGTAATTTAAGTATTGATTATAAGCATCCCACTTTGAAACACCGTTAATTTTCTGGGTTTTAAAAATAAACCATCCCATAAAATCAATCGCATCTTCAAAATCATCACGGTCGGCCCCTGAATTATCAGTTTCCCGAGTATAATCATTCCATGTCATTGTTTTAGCTTGTGAGTAGCCATAAGCAGTACTAACTCTTCCCCAAGGAATAAAGCCAAGTAAATAGTCTCTAGGAGGCAAAGCATTATGTTTAAAAGAGCTTTCTTGATACATCATACTCATAGGCACATGAATAGGAACGCCCCAACGCTCTCTAGCGTCTTTAGCAGCAAAATACCAATCACGATGCTCACGAAAAATTTCGCAAATATTTTCAGGGTTTTGAGGAGGAGGTGTCGCACAACTTGACAACAACAATATACTGGCCAAGGTAACGCAAGAAAGTTTAGCGGTAAGCATAAAATATATAGTGACACTTAAACGTAAAAATAATGGACACAATAGTGACAGATTTTTAATGCTTTCGCATTATTAACCCACCCTTTTCAATATTTAAAAAATAAACTGAACTTTATGGTAATAACAGGCTCTTACTTAACAGTAATGTTATTCCCTTAATGTTTTATTAGTGTTTCATGTTTTTATGCATCTATTCTTATAGATGCATTTTTTTTGCCTGCAGTTCAGTGAATATATTCAAAGATGACTAGTGATTAATCTGATTTCTGATCTTTTTAAATAGACTTGATATTTCTACAAAATAAAATGAACTATATCGCAAGAACATACTCTTACTTAACAGTAATGTTATTCCCTTAATGTTATTCCCTTAATGTTTTATAGTGTTTCATGTTTTTATGCATCTATTCTTATAGATGCATTTTTTTTGCCTACAGATCAGTGACTATATTCAAAGATGACTAGTGATTAATGTTATTTCTGCCCTTTTTAAATAAACTTCATCTTTCTACAAAATAAAATGAACTATATCGTAATAACAGGCTCTTACTTAACAGTAATGTTATTCCCTTAATGTTTTATTAGTGTTTCATGTTTTTATGCATCTATTCTTATAGATGCATTTTTTTGCCTGCAGATCTATCAACAATAAGCTCCAACTTAACACTAATGTTATTTCCCACTCCCTATTAGATAAGTTTCATTTTTTTATACATCTATTCTTATCGGTGCACTTTTTTTGCCTGCAGATCAGTGATGGTATTCAGAGATGAATAGTGATTCATGTTATTTCTGATTTTTTAAATAAACTTCATCTTTCTACAAAATAAAATGAACTATATCGCAAGAACATACTCTTACTTAACAGTAATGTTATTCCCTTAATGTTTTATAGTGTTTCATGTTTTTATGCATCTATTCTTATAGATGCATTTTTTTTACCTGCAGATCAGTGATGGTATTCAGAGATGAATAGTGATTCATGTTATTTCTGATTTTTTAAATAAACTTCATCTTTCTACAAAATAAAATGAACTATATCGCAAGAAGCGACTCTTATTTAACAGTAATGTTATTTCCCTTAGTGTTTCATGTTTTTATGCATCTATTCTTATAGATGCATTTTTTTTGCCTGCAGATCTATCAACAATAAGCTCCAACTTAACACTAATGTTATTTCCCACTCCCTATTAGATGAGTTTCATTTTTTTATACATCTATTCTTATCGGTGCACTTTTTTTGCCTGCAGATCAGTGATGGTATTCAGAGATGAATAGTGATTCATGTTATTTCTGATTTTTTAAATAAACTTCATCTTTCTACAAAATAAAATGAACTATATCGCAAGAACATACTCTTACTTAACTGACCTGGTCAAGTAAATTCAGTCACCCTAATTAAGCTACTTTTTCTAACTCATTAATTTTCAATTCAAAATTATTTGGGCTTTGATACCTTAAGTAGGAATGCAATCGGTTACTGTTGTACCACATGGTTATGTAATTCATTACGTCCTGCTGTGCTTCATAGCGTGTTTCATAGTTTCTCCAATGAACACGCTCTTGCTTTAAACTACCAAAAAAGCTTTCTGCAACGGCATTATCCCAGCAACAGCCTTTTTTACTCATACTGCCAATAAAACCATTATCTTTTAGTAAGTTTCTGTACTGGTGGCTTGCGTATTGAACACCTTGATCTGAATGAACAATAAGCCCTTTATCGGGTTTTCGTTGCCAAATAGCCATTGTTAACGCATCACAGACAAGTTGAGCTTTCATTCTTGACCCCATATTCCAACCAACAACCTTACGGGAATACAGGTCAATAACAACAGCTAAATAAAGCCAACCTTCTGCTGTCCAAATATAAGTGATATCACCGACAAATGCTTGGTTCGGTTGCTCTGTGGTAAAGTTTTGTTCAAGCTCATTTTTATAGAGCGGTTTATTGTGATCGCTATTGGTTGTTGATTTATATTTCTTTTTGTAACGAACCCAAACATTAGCCTCTTTCATTAATTTGGCTACTTTCCATCGGCTTACAGGGAAACTCAACGCATTCAGTACCGCTTTAATACGTCTTTCGCCATAGGTATTGTCACTAAATTTGGCAATATCTTTTACTAACTCAAGCATTTCTTGGTGCGTTGTATCATTTACTTTATCTGTATTACGCTTTTGATAACTATAATAATTATTACTTTTTACGCCCAATACCTGACATATTAATGTAACAGGCCAGATCTTCTTATGTTGGGTAACAAACGAATATTTTATTTCGTTTCTTTTGCAAAGAAGACCGTCGCTTTTTTTAATATCTCACGCTCCATCTCCAGGCGCTTTACTTGGCCTTTTAATTTACGTATTTCTTCTTGATCGGGTGTTAGCTTACCATTACCTCGAAAAGCCTGACCATCTTCATTTAATCCAGCGACCAAGCATTTGAGGGCTGACACCTAAGTTTCTACTAGCCTCAGCAACACTAATATTTTGATCTCTGACTAAAGAAATTGCATCAAGTTTAAATTCTTTGGTATATTTTTTACGTTTTGTCATTTCTGTTCTCCAGTTAAGCTTATTATGTCTTTGAGTTTAATCGGCAAGCTCTATGGTATTGAAGCGCATATTAAAGCAAAAAGTAGTGATGAGAAATATCAAACTCGACAAGAGAAATCGAAACCAATTATAGATAAAATCAATCAATGGATAATTGATAATCGAGAAAAAACACCACCAAAAATCAAACTCGGTGAAGCGATAACTTACTGGCACAACCAAGCACATAAACTCGAAACCTATCTCCAAGATGGCCGAATCAACATTGATAATAATCGTGCAGAGCTAGCAGTGAAGCCGTTTGTTATTGGTCGAAAGAATTGGTTGTTCGCCAATACAGCTAATGGCGCAAAAGCCAGTGCCATGCTCTACAGTTTTGTTGAAACAGCTAAAGCCAATGGCTTGCTGGTCGATAGCTATTTGCAAACCTGTTTAAATGAACTGGCTAAAAAGCCAGAGAGCCTAGAACACCTACTGCCTTGGAATATCAAGCAAGGCTAGACGTCTTTCTCCATACGCTTACGTTCAAACTATTCCAATGTTGGTGTTGATACAAATGGCATAAGAATGCAATAACGGTTATTGGCTTCAATCGCAATAACCGTATATTAAACGTGTTTATAAAAATTTTGGATGACATGGCACTGCCAACTCACTTGAAGTTCGTTAGTGAGAAGTGGCTGCATCCCTATGCGTTTTCCATTTGGCGAAGGGATCCGTGGTAGATCTAGTTTTAGCCATTTTGAAAAGCATTCGTTGCGCTTATCATTACTGTATACATATTAACGAACCAGTAAGTGTTTATTGTCATGGTAAACACTATTCAGTTGTTTATTCATTAATTGACTTGTTTCTGACTTTATATTTAGCTGCTTAGAAACATTGGAAAAGTGGCTTAATGCCTCCACGACTTCTTGAATAACCTCTTGGGCGTTTTTCCAAGATGAGAAGTTTGCCTGCATTGCAAGCTTTTGCATTACCTTTAAATTTGGCTGTTTTCCGTACCCTGAAAATGCCGTGGCATGCTCATTGTAAGGGGATGGACTAAAGGTAATATCGTAAAAGGGGGCAAGTTCCCATTTACCGTTATCTACTTGTAAAAATGCCCAGTTTTTACTGTGGTCATCTTGATTTAATGAGAATAAATTAAAGATCATTCGCCTAAACATGTCTTGCCCTTTAGCAGGGCTTTTACACAGTATACTAGTCGCTTTTATCAAGTCTTCATAATCTAAACTTGGCACCCGAAAATCAGCATCTAACAAACCACTTGCGCTATGAAGGTGATGTCGGCCTTCAACACCATGATTATTTTTAATTACATCAAATCGCTTTAACGCTAACCACTTTGTTGCTCCTGATTTTTCTGGAGCATCGAGTAACTTCCATGCAGGCACATCAATATTTGCCATATCAGCGAGTGTCAGATAAGCTGCTTCACAAATACCTTCTTCATGCCCCAATGCAAGTTGAGAAGAGGTGAATTTAACAAGGTAAGCTTCGTTGTTATCAGCTGCTTTGGTGCTGCAATAAGCAGGATCATCGTCATTTAAATAGAGTTGTGCTTTAGGTCTTGCTCCTCCAGAGCTTCCAGTATTGACCAATGCTTGCAGTACTTCTTCGGTTTGACCATCGAAGATAGCTTGTGCTTGAATACCAAGTTCAGCGAGTGAAAAACTATCAGTATCATTATCTTTTAAACCTGAAGTGGGTGAAAAAGATAATGCGCCCATTGCACTATCGCCAATAAAAGAGAGTCGATCCATGGATGTTATCTGTGAAGGCAGAATATCAGACTGTCTGAATATACGATCCATCAGTAATAAACCCCAACCATCGGGTAAAGAATCTGAAAATGCACCATGAAGGTTATTGTGAGGGCTTAGTGGCGCGACTTGAAGTGATGAGTCAAAGCTAAGATTAAAAGGGGATAAATTCGAATAATGGTTTAGGTAATTATCATTATATTGAAAATAAACTCCTCTTCGGTTTTGAGCCAATTCGCCTACAACTATTTGGCTGCCATCGGAAAGCTTTCTTTTTACATCTAACTTCTGTATCTGTTGGAAGCTCATCCTTTTAACACCTCTTTAATTGATCTTGGGTGATATTCACTCTGCCGAGATCGTTCCGTTAATACTTGTAATCGTTCTAAGTCATCTAAGCTTTGCCAAAGTAATAAAAATTGTCGCAATGATATCTGACCTGTTAATTCAAACTTCTTGATTGTTGATGGGGGAACAGTGCTGATCTCTGACACTTGATTCCTAGATAGCTTTTGACTCTTTCGTTGTTCAATTAGCCATTCTTGCATTGAAGCCTGAACATCTGTCGATGATAATAAAGATAGTTTATTCATAATCACATTACATTAAGACACTATAGTGCCCATAATAGCACTATTTTTATTATTTTGGCTACTATTGTGTCCACCTTGCACAGTATGATTCTGTAAGATAAAAAATGGTTAAGCCGCTGGCTTATTGTTCGTTAGAGATCATTCGACATAGCTCCTGCCTTCTAGTTATTTTCATCTGTTACTCCAAAGAATTGTTTAGATGCACTTTGCCGAACGTTTACGTTTGAATCAACGCGTTAATTCCTAAATATATACGAAAATAACAACTTAAAAGAGTGTAATCACATTTATATGTGATTACGCTCTTTAATTCGTATTTATCTGACATTTCACAGTATAAAAACATAAAAATAACATATTATTACGAATCCCCCCTTGGTCTGTTAAGTATTCATGGATTTTATGATAGTAAATGATGGGTATATAGGTTTTTGGGATAAATGAAGCAAGTAGATCTCTTATTTACGGGCCCACAAAAAATAAAAAATAAAAAATAAAAACCGCATAAAATCACACACCTACATTACTTAATCGAATTTTTGCGATAATTGTTAATGAATGATACTCACAACATAATAGAAATGGATTACTTCTTATGAGAAATATTACACACAAAAGTTTGATTTTAATTGCCGTTGCTGGATTGGCTGCTTGTAGCTCAACACCTTATATGCCGCCAACTGAATACCCACTGGTAACCGTGCATTCAGAAGATATGTATGATTGGGATAGCGATTATAGCTATGCTAAGAACATTTCTATGATGGTACGCCCATCAGGTATCGGTTATGGCGTTGATGATGTTAGTAATCCGTCTGACGCTGTTTTAATAACTAAAGATGGTGTATCCGATTCTTTCGCATTAGGTGGAAGCTATTTAGAAGGTGGTATAGGCGGTGCATTACTTTTTGGTGTACTTAACAACACTGTCGAAAAGCAAAATAATTGGGCTCCTATTTTAGTGGATTTCATCCCTGTTGCTGATTTATCGAACCCGCATGATAAAGGCGCGTATTTAAAGCTGCGTAACATTGTATCTAATAACATACGTGCAGCATTAGAAAGCCAGTACAAGGACATGGAATGGATGTAGTGGTCAACTAATTTTGGCCACGGATTTGTATTCAAGCCAGTATCTTTTCTCTGACTCATTTGGTGTTAATCCTCCGTTATAACTGTGAGGCCTAACTTTGCTGTAATATCCAATGATGTAGTTAATAATTGACTTTTCAGCTTCAATAAATGAGCGATAACCTGTTGTTGGTACCCATTCTGTTTTTAAACTTCTAAAAAATCGCTCCATCGGACTATTATCCCAACAGTTACCACGACGGCTCATGCTTTGCTTAATCTGATATCGCCACAATAACTGACGGTAGTTCCTGCTTGTGTAAGTACTTCCCTGGTCTGAATGAAACATCACATTGCTTGGTCGACCTCTTGATTCAAATGCCATTGATAATGGCTTTCGCTGCTAACTTAGTATCGGGCGAATACGACATTGCCCAACCCACTAGTTTTCGGGCAAATAAGTCCATCACAACAAGTTTCATATTTTTATGCATCTATTCTTATCGGTGCACTTTTTTTACCTGTAGATCTATCAACAATAAACTACAACTTAACACTAATGTTATTTCCCATTCTCTATTAGATAAGTTTCATTTTTATACATTTATTCTTATAGGTGTATTTTTTATCTGAAGATCTACCTGTATGCTCTAAATAATTATACTTTGGAGTGTTATGTTAGAAATAAAGAAGAAGTGAATGTTTACTTGCGTGAAGAAAGGAGATTATTGATATGTTCAAGCGCATTCTAATGAGAAATACAAAGTATTAACTCGTGTTTAAATGCGCCTAAATGGTTAACTTTACTGAGTGACTAAAGTTAATTTACTAAAATGAAGTGATTAACGTTAATTGATTAAAGTTTCGCAATTACCGTCTTTATATTATCAATCAACGCTTTATTAATTAATTGGCCGCTATCCACATCAAAATTATCATAAAAATTTGGTACTGAAATAGCCCCCTTTAGATCAGCAGAAAAGTGAGGCGCAGAGCCCTGGGCTACCGACAATACGGTTGCAGCTCCGCCAGGTCCTGGTGATGTTGCCAACATAATAACAGGCTTGTTTTGAAATACTTGTCTATTAATGCGAGACGTCCAATCAAAAAGGTTTTTATAAGCTGCGGCATAAGAGCCGTTATGTTCAGCAAAAGACATTACAATAACATCTGCCTCTCCAAGCTTTTGATAAAAAGCTTTTGCAAGCGCTGGTTGCCCTAACTCTTTTTCTCTATCTTCACTAAACAGAGGAATTTCATAATCATTTATATCAAGTAGTTCTACTTGCGCTCCCTCAATTTGTTTAGCGACATAATTGGCTAACTGCTTATTAATAGAGTTTTTACTAGTTGTTGCTGCGAATGCGAGTACTTTCATTATCATTTCCTATCTTTTATCTTATTGGATGGTTACACTTTAAATTATGATCATTTGATTATTAATCACCTTGCTGTGGATTCATTATTTCCAAATGACTTGCAATGTTTTCATTATTGAAGCGATTTTTAATTTAACAGGTAACATCATGGCAATTAAAAATAGATTATTTGACGGTATGGTTGTTTTTTTTCATGTAGTAAAGTCGGGCAGTTTTACTTCAGCAGCAGATATTACCGGTCACTCTACTTCTTATATCAGCAAAGAAGTTAATAAACTAGAAGCACGTTTAGGTATTCGTCTGTTACATAGAACAACTCGATCACTGAGCTTAACGCAAGAAGGTGAATTATATTTTCAACTCTGCCAACAAATTATTGAAGATGCAGAACAAGCAGAAAATGCCATCGTCGGTAATCAGTTAGAGCCTAGTGGGAAACTTAGAATTAGCTGTCCAATTTCTTACGGCTTATCTAATCTCAGCCCAGTATTAAGCCAATTCACTGAAAAACACCAAAAAGTGCAACTAGAATTAGAGCTTAATGATAGAAAAGTCGACCTCATTTCTGATGGCTTCGATCTAGTCATTAGAGCCACGGTACAACTGGAAGACTCTAGCTTAATTAGCCGCAGAATTACTCAATCAGAAGCCTTAGTTTTAGCTTCCCCCAGTTACCTAGCTAAACATGGTATGCCTGAACATCCATATGATTTAACACGACATAAGATAATTACTTACAGTAATTCAAAACAACCCAATGTTTGGTTATTTCGCGATAATAATGGAGCAGCTGTTCAAGTAAATGTTGAAAGCCACGTACTTACCAATAATGCTTCATTAGAAATAGCTTTAGGCGTTGCTGGCCAAGGTATAATTCGTGTGCCGCGTTTCGCATTAAAAGATGAAATTGAAACTGGCGCATTAGTTGAAGTTTTCTCTGATTGGCCTAAGCCCGCAATAGGCGTTTATATGGTTTACCCGAGTAGAAAACATATGTCAGCAAAAGTGCGAAGTTTTATCGACTTTATTATAGAAACTTTAGGCGATTAAAATAAACGTTACGTAAACTTGAAAAAAGTAGATTTGCTCCAAGCTCATGCTCTGCTAAACATGCACTATTTTATCACATGCTTACCTTCTTACTTATTTTATTACTTACCCTCTGATTTCCCCATAAAGTATCATAACTAAAAAAGCGTTTGTCTTTCTCGGCAAACAAAATAGAACAAAGGGTTGCTATAAATGAAGCGCTATATTAAATTTCAGCAATAAAATACTGTGAGTAGAATAAATGTTAAAAATTAAAAAATTCATGCTGTTACCGCTTATCGCTTTTAGCGCCATGAGCAATGCTGAAATTAGAAGCGTACATTGCCCTTTAGGCTGCCCTAGTTTAGAGATAGTAAATAACGATGTTGTCTTTAATCATACTTACGCATTAAGCAATAACCCAAAAACAAAGTTTGCCGATTGGGTTGCCTATGAAGTCGATGTAGCTAACTTTGGTGATAGCCCAGGTCGAAATTGGGGAAATGACAAGCTAGTAGACGATGATGAATCATTAGAAGAGCCAGACTATAAAGGTGCATTTAAGTTATTAAAAACAGACCGTGGTCATCAAGCACCTCTCGCTAGCTTTGCAGGACATAAAAACTGGACAGAGCTAAACTACCTATCCAATATCACTCCTCAAAAGTCAGCGTTAAACCAAGGAGCATGGGTTGCATTAGAAATTGCTGTTCGTAATGCCGTAAGTTTTAGAAACTCGCTTTATGTGATCACAGGTACTTTATATTCAAAAGAAGAACAGCCATTACCCGGAGCAAATGAATTACACGTCATTCCATCTTCATACTTTAAAATAATCTACGACTTAAAAGGTAATGCCGCGAGTTTCATCTTTGATCAAGACTTGCCAAGAAAAGCGGATTATTGCCAGCAAAAAACGAATAATAAGGCGCTAAAAGCAGAAATACCATTTGCTATCCCAAGCTTTACTGACTCAATAGAAATATTGAAAAGACTCGGTTGCTAGGTTTATCCGAAGCTATATAGAAGTTAATTAGTTTCGAATATTAACGGGAGAAACAGCAAGCTGTAACTCTCCCGCTTAACATATGTTAATGACTGACCGTTTTTGAAAGCACATTAATAATAACAACACCGGCTAAAATAAAAAGCATACCTATAATGGCAGGTAAATCTGGCACTTGCTTGTATAGTACGGCACTTATTACTGCAATTAAAACAATCCCCATACCAGCCCAAATAGCATAAGCGATACCTACAGGAACCGTTTTGAGCACTAAAGATAAAAAATAGAAGGCAACGACATACCCAATAACACATAGAGTACTGGACGTTGCATGAGTAAAATTATCTGACGCTTTAAGTGCTAATGTTGCGACTACTTCGGCACAAATCGCTATTGCCAAATACCAATATCCCATACTAACCCCTTCTATAAACATATTAAGCCTACTTCAATAGCAAGCTATTAAACTACAATTATCAAAATAAAGTTAGCAAAGTAAGCGAAGTATCTGCATTAACCTCATAGCCTTAATCAATATGGCGACAAAAACGTTACTTGTTACTTTATGAAGCAGCAACTTGAGTAACCGCTTCAATAACAACTAATTATACCCACTGTCACGCCCCTAACATATTGTTATCACGAAAAATAAGGGACGCTATGCCCTTTAATCTAATAATTGTAATAATCGTTAGGTAAACTGCAAGAAATCTATATTTTTTATCTATATTACATTTACTTAAGCTATATAATTAGCGGTAGAAAACTCTACCAACCCCCTTTATACAGGACCGACCATGGCAAACCATAAAATACCAAGTGAAATTTTCATGAAAAAAACGATTGCGTTAGCAGTTAGTGGAGCATTTATTGCGACTTCAGGTTTAACAAGTGTATCTGCTTTTGCACAAAATGAAACAGCTGAAAATTTAGAAGTTATTACGGTAACCGCACGTAAGAAAACAGAGTCTATTCAAGATATTCCAGGCGTTGTCAATGTACTAAATAGAAAACAACTTAGAGCGAATGGTACTGGTGATGCAGAATCTTTAGCCCTCAATACACCGGGCGTAGTTTACAGTGAAACTTACGCCGGCGCTTCATCACCTAGAATTACTATTCGAGGCGTTGGTGACGATGATTTCAATCCTAATGGCTCAGCCTCTGCCGCTATTCACGTCAATGGTATTTATCAGGGCACAAACGGATTATTAAATGGTCAGTACTTTGATATTGACAGAGTTGAAGTATTAAAAGGACCACAAGGTACCTTATATGGTCGTAATGCAACCGCAGGTGCGGTGAACATTATCAGTAAACGTCCAGGCGTTGATTTTGGTGGTTACCTTGATTTAGATATAGGTAACTTTGGTAGCTATCGTGGTGAAGGCGCTGTTGATATTCCAATTTCAGATGTGCTACTTGTTAGAGTCGCAGGTATGTTTGAAACATCGGATGGTTTTTACGAACATTTAGGTACTGGCCCAGGAACTGATTTTTCTTATGCGCCAGGTACTATTGCCGCCCAAGAAAATGTAGCTGCTCAAGGAAGTTGGGGCGGAGCCGATAAGCAATCTGCTCGTATTACGGTAGAGTGGGAAGCATCGGTTGAAACCATAGTCACAACAAGACTTACTTTTGGTCAAGATAAAAGTGAGTTAGCTATTCCTGATGTTACTGCTGATAATTGGGCTGAGTATAGTCTATCAGACGCTTTTTTCCTTAACCCACAAGATCCTGCCTTAATCGAATTTGCTAACGCACTTGATAACGACCCTTTCACTGTTTATTCAAATGTGTTGCCTGAATTAGATTCTGAGCAAGTAGGTCTAAATATACAAGTTGACCATAATTTTGACTCTGGCACTACAGGAACGGTTATTTTAGGTTACGAAACGCTTGATCGTAACTATGAAACCGCTGACAACTTACCATTTTCGGTTGCTGATTATTTATTTAAAAATGAGTTTACGCAGTTTACTGTTGAAACCAGACTTGCCGGTACATACGACAACAACATTGGTTGGTTGGTCGGTGCTTTCGCGCTACAAGATGAAATTGATTTTGGCACTAACTTACGTTTCTTGAATTCTGGTTTATGGCAAACTGATGTGCAAACCGATTATATACAAGAGCGTGAGTCTTTAGGTATTTTTGCTTCCTCAGATTGGTCACCAGTAAATTGGTTTACCTTAGAAGCGGGTATACGTTATTCGTCAGACGACGTTACTTTTAAAGGACAAACTCAAAACCTTGACCCTTATGGTGTTTATGGCACAGCATCAACATTCTTCCCAGCGGGTGATGTTTATATTGGCGTTCCTATTGATCCTAACTCGCCGTTATTATTTGATCAATCACTTGATGATAGTAAAGTAACATGGAAGCTAAGCAGTATATTCTCACCAACGAAAGAGTTGCGACTTTATGCTACCGTTAGCACGGGTTATAAAGCCGGTGGTTTTGATGGCTCAACGATATTAACGCCTGAAGAAGCGCTACCAATTGATTCAGAAACCTTAGTTGCATATGAAGTTGGGTCTAAATACCGCACGAAAGACGGACTTTTTTCTGCTGAAGCAAACTTGTTTTATTATGATTTTGAAGACTATCAATCAACAGCTCAGTTAGTGGTTGCTGGCGCAAGCACTAATGTGCGTGCAAACGTGTCTGATGCAACGATTAAAGGTGCCGAAATCGCCTTTACCTTAACACCTTTTGAAGGATTAGATCTTAGAGCTGCAGGCTCTTTTATTTCATCTGAAATTAATAACTTCCAAGGTGAAGATTCTGCAATAGAAGGGAATGATTTACCTTTCTCTCCTGATGTTTCATGGAACGTAGCAGCGATCTATGCCTTAGTACTAAACGAGCAATTTACCTTACGTACTCAACTTGATGCAAGTAGCACAGGTGAACACTTCCAGACAATTGCTAACAATGACTTAGTTGAATCTTATGTGGTAACTAATGCACGTATGGCTTTAGAAACTGAAGATTGGGAAGTAGCATTATGGGTTAGAAACTTAGCGGATAAAGACTACAACGTAGGCTATTTTCCAACATCAGGTTTAACACCAGACACGTTATTAAAAGGGTCACCACGTACGTTTGGCGTAAACTTTTTAATGAACTTCTAAAGTACGTTTGCAAGGAATTAATTAAGTAATGAATCAAGGAATGATTCATTACTTTGTTCATGAAAGCGAGATGGAATACCGTTTCGCTTTATCAATAACTTCCTCATGTTAGCAACGCTAGCGATTAGTACCTGCCGTTAAGTTTAGGTTTAGGTTTAGGTTTAGGTTTAGACTTATTAGAATACACTTTGCTTACAGCAAAACCTTATGCCCTTGCTTTGCCATTACAAAATGTAAACCTAATTTATTATGTTGCTGTAATTGGCTTTGAACCACTGCACTCGCATCGACACCTTTTAATGTACTACTCTTTACATGACTAACAATCACTTTTGTACATTTTAATATTGCAAGCTCATCAAGTAAAGAAGACAAGCTCATTAACTCTTTCGTTAACCATTTAGGGGTTAAATGTCCATAAAGGTATTTGTCAGGGTGGTTATCAGGAAAAGATGCTTCTATTACAATTCCACGCAAATTTTTAGACTTAACTTGCTCTGCAAGATACTGCCATACTTTTTCTATTTTATTTTCTTTTTCTAGCTCGTCTGGCCCAGTATCGCCAAAATACACCATAATATCTTTGTCATTTTCGATAACGAATGCAGTAGACTCAACTGGATGACTTAAGCTAAAGGCGCTAACTTTTAATGATGTACCTGCTATCTCAACGTTTGTTGTTAGAGGTAAGTCGACCATTTGATATTTGTTTAAGCTAGGTGGGTTACCTCGATTAGAAAAATTAGGCCACGCTTGCCAATTAAAGTAAGAGCTAATGATTGCTTTGTTAACCGACGGTAATGCGTATATAGGCTTAGCATTATCATCGGGAGAGACTACCAACAAGCCTGCAATATGATCTAAATGTCCATGACTTATCAAATATCCTGCAATATGATTGCGTAAAATATTAATACTCGGTGTTAATTTTTTTTCAGTATCAATTTTAAGAGCGCTAAAGGCGTTTTGTTGTAGCGACTCCTCAATACCGTTTAATAAAGTCCCTGCATCAAGCGCAACATATTTATCGTCGGTTAAATCTCGAAGTAAAAAAGCACTTAAATTACCATCTCGTCCACCACCGGAATCCCCCAGTACAACAAGCTCAAAAACGGGTGCCCTTTCGGTATCAAGCTCTGTAGCGAATAAATGAAAAGAACAACAGGTGATAAATAGTAAAACGAATGATTTTATAATGTTATACATAAAGGTTTTTGAACCGAATGACTTTGCAAGAATTTTATTATTTCAAACATTTGATATTATGCAAGTTATTCTATTGCTCTTCGTTATATTCCATCATCATTAAGCTGAACGACAGAGAAACAGAAAATTAACTTTACGATTACTTTTTCTGAAAAAATAGAGCTAATCAATGCAAGTATACTATTAATATATGAGAGGTTATTTCCCTGATCTCTATTAGATAAGTTTCATGTCTTTATACATCTATTCTTATAAATATATTTTTTTCCTGCAGAGCAGTGACAATATTTAGGTCAAAATAGCCGTGAAGTTTATTTATGTCCTTTTTAAATAAACACCATCTTTTCACAAAATAAATTGAACTATATCGCAAGAATCGACTCTTATTTAACAGTAATGTTATTTCCCTTAATGTTTTATTAGTGTTTCATGTTTTTATGCATCTATTTTTATAGATGCATTTTTTTTGCCTGCAGATCAGTGACTATATTCATAGATGAATAGTGATTAATGTTATTTCTGATCTTTTTAAATAAACTTCATCTTTCTACAAAATAAAATGAACTATATCGCAAAAATTGACTCTTATTTAATAGTAATGTTATTCCCTTAGTGTTTCATGTTTTTATGCATCTATTCTTATAGATGCATTTTTTTACCTGCAGATCAGTGACAATATTTAGGTAAAAATAACACTAATGTTATTTCCCTCTCTCTATTAGATAAGTTTCATATTTTTATGCATCTATTCTTATAGATGCATTTTTTTTGCCTGCAGATCAGTGACAATATTTAGGTAAAAATAACACTAATGTTATTTCCCTCTCTCTATTAGATAAGTTTCATATTTTTATGCATCTATTCTTATAGATGCATTTTTTTCGCCTGCAGATCAGAGATTGATATTTAGGTAAGAAAAAAGCGTACTATTGCTAGTACGCTTTTGTTAGATAATTGACTTATGAGTATTAAGTGACGTTACTTATTCAAAGCGCTTATTTAAAGTAATTAACGAGAAAGTCATCGAAATTTAAAGTATCACTTTCTTCAATAGCGCGTTGTTTCTTGTGAGATTCAGTTGCGCCATCAATAAAATACTGTTGTGAATAGAATTGATAATCGCGAGCAATTGTTTCCTCACGGTATTTAGCAGCCAATGTTAATGAATATTCAGTAAGACATTGCTCCCCCTCTACCATGATAGATAAAATTTTGGCTGAAGGCGTTAATGTCGCATCATTGATTTTTGCTCTCTCTCTGGCGATAGACTCTGAATATTGCGTTGTTTGATAAGCGTTGTCTAGCAACAATGCCACCTTAGCCATATCGTCAAAGAGTTCATTACCCCACGTTGCAATAGATTTTAAGTGTACTTCGCCAGCACAATCTTGATCTGATAGCATTAATGTTGGATCACGACCTTTCAATACCACATCATTCATATTATTTTCATAATGCTTCTGAGAATCACAATCAAATTTATTATTTTCAATAAAAGCACAATAAGTAATAAAAATGTCTAAAAAGTGTATTTGCTCAAGACTAATCCCTGTATCAACAAATGGGTTTACATCAAGCGCTCTAACTTCAATATACTCTACTCCGCGTTCGCGAAGTGCTTGGGAAGGTTTCTCTCCTGGAGCTATTATTTGTTTAGGACGAATTGGCGCATATAATTCGTTTTCAATTTGTAATATATTACTATTAAGCTGCTGATATTCGCCATTAATTTTTACGCCAATTTTGGCAAACTCTTCTGACTTTAATCCAATAGCATTTTGTACGCCATCAACATAATCATGTAGATCGTTATAACAAATTTGCAAACTAGATTGTTCACTGCTTGTGTACCCTAAATCACTCATTCGCAACGATGTTGCATGTTCTAAATACAGAGCACCACTTGACGTTTTTTTAAAGGGTAGCTGTGGCGTTTTTCCTTGTAAAAAAGATTCACAAATGGCTGGTGAAGAACCGTACAAATAAGGAATTAACCAACAATAACGTTTATAGTTTCTTAAAATAGAAAAGTATTGCTCTGAAATAAAATCTTTCATTGGTATATTTTCATTTCTATCTTGAGCAGTACGAATAACTTTCCAGAACCCCTCTGAAAATGACACGTTAAAATGAATACCGGCAATCACTTGCATCATAGAGCCGTATCGGTTTTTTAAACCTTGACGATAAACCGTTTTCATTTTGCCAATATTAGAATCACCATATCGTGCCAATGGCACTTTATTAGCGTCATCAACAAAACAAGGCATGCTCATTGGCCACAATAATTCACCATCAATATTAGCAAAGGTGTATTTTTGAATATCTTGTAATTGGGCAATAGCCATTTCTGGCGAGTGACTTACTGGCGTAATAAACTCTAACAAGGTTTCTGAATAATCAGTGGTTATTTCACCATGTGTTAATGCAGATCCTAGCTCACTATAGTGACCATGTTCAGACAATTTTCCTTCAGGCAATACTCTTAATGCTTCACGTTCAATACCACGCCCGATATCGGCAAGTGTTTTAAAGTTTCCGTTTTGATTGAAAACGTTAATATAGTCGTTCAAAGATAATGTCAAAATAATTCCTAACGATGGTAAATAAATTCACCTTATTTAATGTTATATAAATAAGGTGTTTTTATTGTTTTTCAAGTTAATAATAGATTTTAGCTAATCTATTAAACCTTTAAAGGTTTTAGTTAGCCAATTGTAGTTCTACAATGTCTAAATTCATTTTTTCTAATTGCGATCTAATGACTTGACCGTCCCCAACAACAATCCATTGCATCGGTTGACTCAATTCTTTTGCAGCAATCTCGTTCAACTCTTTAAGTGTAATAGTATTAATAATTTTATTTTGCTGTTCGCTATAGTTCTCAGGTAAGTTAAATTGTAGTAATTGTCTTAAAAAGCCACTTTTCTTTCCTGGTGTTTCGTAGCTTAACGCTTCATTTTGTGAGATAGCTTGGCGCATGAAGTTAACTTCTTCACTTGTTAACCCATTCTCTTGATAATCAGCTAATTCTTTCTCAATTTCAACCATAGCATCAAAGGTATGTTCTTTTTTAACACTAGCGCCTGCACTAAATAACCCTAACGTTTTTCCTGCCGTAAAGTAACTTGATGCACCGTAGGTATAGCCTTTGTCTTCACGTAAGTTTAAATTAATACGACTATTAAATGCGTTGCCTAAAGGGTAATTCATTAACGTCGCTTTAAAGTGATCTCCTGTCGCATCATAAGTCATTGCTCTACGGCTATAGCTGATAACTGACTGACTAGCGCCAGGTAAGTCAACAAAGTAAATTTTACTCGGCGTTATTGTTGGGAATGATTCGTATGAAGGAATAGTATAATCAGCCCCCTTCCATGATTTTAAATAACCCAGTTTAGGAAGTATTTCTTTTTTACTTATATCACCAACAATAACCAAACTCGCCTGCTTAGGTGAAAAATATTGTTGGTAGAAACCTTTAACATCAGCCAAAGTAATACCAGAAACTGTGCTTATGATACCTTCATTTGATAAGCCTATACGGTTATTTTCGCCATAAGTTACCAACTTAGATGCTTTGCTTGCTAAGTTGCGAGCATCTTTATTACCTTGTTCTAACCCTTGAATTAATTGATTTTTAACTCGGTCAAAATCACTCTCTTCAAAGGCAGGATTTCTCATCATATCAACCATTAATAGTATGGTTGCATCAAGATTTTTTACCAAAGAATTAACTCTAATCGTCGTATTTCTTCCCGATGCACTGACTGAAATATCGCTACCTAGTTTAGCGAGTTCGTTAGAAAGCTCTTCTTTACTATAATTAGTAGTGCCTTCATTCATTAAGCCCGCAGTTAGTGAAGCAAGACCTGCTTTTTCTATAGGGTCAAGCAAAGGTCCGCCTTCTATGCTTAGTAGCAAACTTACCGTTGGCGTTTCGTTATTCTCTGTTGCGATAATTTGTATGCCATTATCAAAACTATCACGCCACAATGTCGGTACTTCAATTTGTGGATTAGTGCCCGACTTAGGCATAACGGTACGGTCAAAGGTGCTGTTATTGCTCATGATAGGTGTATCAATTGGTGCAAGTTCTGGCGGCGTATTGATATCAGGTAAAACAAAGTTATCAGCTTTAGCAATTAACTCTTTTTGTTCGTTAGGGTAAATAGATAATATTGCTGCGCCTTTATCCTTAATATAGGTTTGATAAACACGCATAACATCAGCTTTAGTGACTTTATTATAACGGGCAACTTGCTGTTCAGAATAATCAGCATTACCTAAAACTGTTTCATAATGCGCTAAAGTTGACACTTTGCCTGAAACACTTTGTAAGCCATAAATAGTGCTAGTTTCAATACTTACTTTCGTTTTAAGTAAGTCTTCATCGTTAACACCACGTTCTTCAAACTCAAGTAACGTGTCGTTAATTACTTGCTCAATGTTAGCCAATGCCATGCCTTGCTGAGGATTTGGCAAAGCAAAGAAGCTCATTTGACAAGATAATTCCTTACAAGGATGATTTGCGCCCGCTTGTACTGCAATACCTGATTTAACTAAATTCTTATAAAGTAACGAGGTTGGTCCATTACCTATAATATTTGCAAAAACATCTAAGGCTGCTTCATCTTTATGCATGCCATAAACTGTTGGGAAACTGATGTATAGTAATGGTAGAGAGACATTATCACTGAATGAGTAATAACGGTCTTCAGCTAAAGTAGTTAGCTCTTTAGGCATATTATCTACTTGTGGACCAGTTTTTAAGTCACCAAAGTATTTGTTAATCCAAGCAAGAGTTTGCGTTTCATCTATATCACCACCAATAGTTAACACGGCATTGTTTGGACCATACCAGCGACTAAAGAATTCTTTTAAGTCAGTAACCGTTCCTCTATCAAGATCAGGTAAATAACCAATTACCGGCCAAGAATACGGATGCTCTCTTGGGTACATCATTTGATTTACTGTTTCATTCAATCGACCATAAGGACGGTTATCTACATTTTGTCCACGTTCATTTTTAACGGTTGCACGTTGAATTTCAAACTTCTCTTCGGTAATAGTTTCTAATAAAAACCCCATACGGTCTGATTCAAGCCAAAGCATTTTTTCTAATTGGTTTTTTGGCACTGTTTCGTAATAATTTGTTCTATCAGAATTGGTTGTTCCGTTTAAGCTACCACCACTTTGCGTAACAATTTTAAAATGCTGCTCATCAGCAACATTTTTTGAGCCTTGGAACATCATATGTTCAAAAAAGTGAGCAAAGCCTGATTTTCCAAGCTGTTCTCTTGCTGAACCAACATGATATGTAACATCAACGTGAACCAAAGGATCTGAGTCATCTTGGTGTAAAATAACGGTTAAGCCATTATCTAACTTATACTTTTTAAAAGGTATAACTAAACGTTCATCGGTAGCTACAACATTCTCAACTAACTTAACACCTACAGGCAAGCTGACTTCTGCACTGATATTAGATGAATTTTGCTGGGAACTTCCTTGATTCGTACAAGCAAAGAGTAAAGCACTAGCAACGGCAACAGCACTAATTTTAGAGATAAAATAAAACGTATTTTTCAAAATAACATCCGATATTGAGAGTAAAAATAGATTGATTGAATTATCATAGCAAATAATACCAACAAGTAGACTGATAAAATGTTTAAAGTTATTTCACAAACCAATGATTTTGTTGTTATAGCAAAAAATGCAGACGTGAATTTTCATGATGAAGGCACACCTGGTTCCGGACTATTCTCAAAAGTAAAAGAATATATCCTCAGCGAAGGTAACTGCCAAGAGCTCTACCCTGTCCATCGGTTAGATAAGATGACTTCGGGTTTACTGGTGTTTGCAAAGAATAGTATCAGTGCAAAAATCTTTGGCGAGTTATTTGAAAAACATCAAGTAGAAAAGTATTACCTTGCTATTAGCGATACGAAACCAACTAAAAAACAGGGGCTGATAAAAGGAGATATGGCAAAAAGTCGCAGAGGCATGTTTAAGCTTATGCGAACGATGGAAAACCCTGCGATTACACAGTTTTTTTCTTATAGTATGGAAAACAAGCAGCGGCTGTATTTACTAAAACCTCATTCAGGTAAAACACATCAGCTACGAGTCGCGTTAAGTAGCATTGGTGCTCCAATTATTGGTGATCCGTTATACGCTTCAAACTCAAACATTACTTCAAAGCCACTTGTTGATAGAGGTTATCTTCACGCTTATGCTTTACGGTTTGAATTTTTAGGTGAATCTTATGAGTTTATTTTGCCACCTGATGAAGGAGCTTTTTTTCAATCAGACTGTTTTACTGACAGAATAGAGCAGCTAAATAAGCCATGGTTATTAAATTGGCCGAAGCTGTAACCTAGAAAACATAATTTACGCCATACCTAATCTAGCAACAATATGCAGTAACAAGGTATGGCGGGAGTTGCCTATAATATATCTATTTATAAAGAGTGAAAAAATACGATAGCAATAGCACTTGGACAAACAAATTTAGTATACCACGGCCAAATTTTCCAAAAGAAGCTATGCTCAACCATGTCGTCCCCCTGCTTTAGTTCTTTCAGTATTTGACTACGTTGCCAAATCCAACCAACAAAAACACAACACAACATAGCAATTAATGGCTGCCCGTAAACGGTTGAAAGAGAAATAACTAAGCCAAAAAGCTCATCAAAATTTAATATGATGATTGTACTTAGTATAAATATGCCTAACCCTACTAATACTGTTGCTTTTTTACGTTCAACATTGTGACGTTCAACAGCAAAAGATACTGGTCCTTCTAGCATTGAAATAGAAGATGTTAACGCTGCAATAGTCATTAACACAAAAAAGCCAAGAGCAACAAATAAACCAATACTGCCCATACTATTGAATAATGTAGGCAACACATCGAACACTAAATTAGGACCCGAAATTAAACTTCCGTCGTCACTAAAAATAGCCACACCTTGATATTGTGCGACATACATAGAAGGAATAATTAACAGACCCGCAAGAAAGGCGATGGAAACATCAATTAACGTTACTTGCGCTCCAAGCGAGACTAGGTTCTCTGTTTTAGAAATATAAGAGCCATAAATAATCATGACACTCGTTCCTAGCGATAAAGAGAAGAAAGCTTGGCCAAGTGCGCTAATTAGCAAGTCAGGCTCAAAAACTCGCGAAATATCAGGCTTTAAATAAGCAGCAAAGCCCTCTTCTGCGCCTTCTAAAGTAAAAACATAAATAATTAATAGAATAAGTAATCCAATAAGCATCGGCATTAATCTTTTTGACCACTTTTCGATGCCATCTTCAACACCGCGGCTGATAATGGCCACCGTAAGTAGCATAAACAAACCAGTAAATATTAAATTACGCATCATTGATTGTGATGTTAGCCAACTTGATGTTTCGTTAAAACCTAACACTGATGTAATTGGCTCTATCGCATACGACATCATCCAACCGGCAAGAATGCCATAAAAACTAAGAATAAGCGCAGCACAGATAATACCGCCAAAACCAACAATAAACGCAAAACGTTTTTGCCATAGAGTACGAGACATTTTTTGCATAGACGTAACAGCATTAGCTTGACCATAGCGGCCAATTAATAACTCGGCCATAAATGCAGGATAGGCTAAGCAAAAGGCTAAAACTAAATACACTAAAACGAAAGCTGCGCCGCCATTACTTGCTGTTTGTGTTGGAAATCCCCAGATGTTACCTAGTCCTACAGCAGATCCTGCAGCAGCTAAGATAAAGCCTAGTCGTGAGCTAAAACCACCTCTTAATTTATCCATTACTAACTCTCATTTTTTATTATTCTCATTTATTAACTCTCATTTATATTTTTCTGCAATTTATTTTCTTCTACAAAGACATTTATTTCATATTTTGGTACTAATTGTACGTAATTACATAATCTACTTAAAAGCGACCAATAAAGGTAGTCTTATAATATATAGTTTTTTTCATCAATGTAACTATGAAGTTATATCAATGACTCAACAACCAACTAATTTATCAACCGTTAAATAAATCACCAAAATGTCTAGAACATTGCTAGAATATTAATTAAGCAAATTATTTACTATGGCAGGACTCCTGTTTTGAAATATTTCTCAACCGTGATTAAGTTTTTCCTTTTTATATTCTGTATTTCAGCTACATCTATTCATTTATCAGCGACTGAGAACCATACCTTTGAAAAAACACTTCCTTTAGCCGATTATTTTACCCAAACATGGAACACACATGATGGACTCCCTCACAATGGAGTTAACGCAATATCTCAAACTACTGATGGCTATCTATGGATAGCAACTTGGGAAGGTTTAGCTCGATTTAATGGTAGAGAATTTAAAGTATTTACCCGTGGTTCAAAAATAGGATTGCCTGACTCTTCGGTTAAAAGCTTAACGTCTACCACAGAAGGTAAGTTATTAGTTGCAGGCGCACGCGGTGGTTTATCAGAGCGTTATAATAACGAATGGACATCAGGCTCTTTAGCAAGCACGATGATTAACCATGCCATTTACGATAAAGATGACAATATCTGGTTAGCCTTAGAAGGAAAAGGCGTTATTTACCGGAATAAAAATTCTCAGCAAGATATGGTTATTATTAACAATATACGTGCTTATAAATTAGTAGAAGATAAGGAAGGCACTATTTGGGTAGCAACGAATAAAGGCTTATTTTCAGTAAAAAATAAAACTATCGTTCGTTCTTTTGATAAAGAATATGGTTTACCAAACTCTCCTATCGAAGATCTTATTTTAACCCATGACAATATATTAATCGTTGGTACCAAACAAGGTGCTTATAAAAAAGTAGATGGTATGTTTGAGCTATTACACCCACAGCTCGCTAATGAAAGAATTAGTAGTTTACTACAAGACAATGCAAATAATATTTGGCTTGGTACCGATAATCACGGAATTTTTAGGCTCCATAAAAATAAATTAGAGCAATTAAATGATCAAAGTGGTTTACCTAATAATAGGATATCCGCACTCTACCAAGATAAAGAACAAAGCATTTGGGTTGGTACAAGTAGTGGTTTATTTCGCTTAAGAGAAGCACCTTTTATTACATTAACCACTAAGCAAGGCTTATCTGGTAACTATATACGTGCTGTTTTATCTCATTCTGATGGCAGTATATGGGTTGGCAACAGCAAGGGCTTAAATAAGATTGTTAATAATAACGTTACGTCCATTGAAGTAACTAACTCCCACAAGAACCTTTCAGTATTGAGTTTAGCAGAAACACCAAAACAACAAGTGTTAGTGGGAACCTATAATCAAGGAGTATTCACCACAACCAGTAATGGACTTGAAAAGTTATTTACAGTCGAAGATGGCCTACCAAGCAATGAGGTTAGGAGTATTTTAGTTGATTCAGCTAATAACCTTTGGGTAGGAACAGCTTCTGGCTTAGCAAAAATATCACCTGATAATACATTAGAAATTTTTAACAAACAAAGTGGTCTACCTGCGAGTTTCATTATGACCCTTGCCGAAGATGAATTTGGCAAAGTATGGATTGGCACCGGTGACGGTATTGCTTCATATAAT
This sequence comes from Colwellia sp. 20A7, assembly GCF_009832865.1. NCBI lineage: Bacteria > Pseudomonadati > Pseudomonadota > Gammaproteobacteria > Alteromonadales > Colwelliaceae > Colwellia > Colwellia sp. 20A7. The sequence goes on from NZ_CP047130.1 coordinate 3,436,802, forward strand.
AAAGGAGCAATACAAACCTACAGGCTAAATGATAAGTTTGATGCGGAATATGCTTTTGGCTTTTATATTGAAAAGAATACCCTGTGGATGGCGACAGATAGAGGCCTTATTAATATTAATTTAACAACTAATGAGATGAAGGCCATAAATAAAGAAAATGGTTTACCTGTAGATAAAATATTTCAGATCGTTATCGATGATATCAATATGTTTTGGTTAACCAGTAACCGCGGTATTATTAGTATTACCAGAGAAGAAATTGATAACGTTATTCAAGGAAAGAGTAAGACTGTCGATTTTAAATTATTTTCGGAGGGTGTTGGTCTACTGAGTTCGCAAGCTAATGGGGGCTCTACACCTGCAGCCACGCTTCATAAAGATGGCAGTATTTGGGTTGCTACCTCTAAAGGCGTTAGTAACATTAACCATGAAAGATTAAAGCGTTCGGCTGAAAAAATAATTCCAGTGGTTATAGAGCAATTTGAAGCAGACGGAAAGTCTTATCCGATGCAATCCACCGTAATATTGCCTAAAGGCGCATCTCGCATCACAATTCACTATGTTGGTTTAGGCTATTTAATGTCTAAACACATTGAATATCAAACACAGTTGGTTGGCTTTGATAAAGCATGGCAGAATAAAAATAATAAAACATTCATCGAATTTACTAATTTAGAGCCAGGTGACTATACCTTTAAAATGCGAGCAAAGTATCCGAGTGGTCAATGGCAAGAGAATTTAGCGACTATTAATTTCACTGTTACACCGCTTTACTGGCAAACAACCTCTTTTAGATTATTTATCATCATCCTTATTTGCTTTGCCTTATATATGCTTTATCGATATCGTATTATCACGATCAAACGAAGCCAAGTACAATTAACAAAACTTATTGCGCAGCAAACACTTGAAATACAAAAGCAGGCAGAGTTATTTTCTTATCAAGCCAATCATGATCAACTCACGGGTTTATTCAACCGTCGCGCCTTTGATGAATGGTGTAATAATGACTTTGAAAAAGCAAAGTTAAAGCAGCAACCATTAACAGTAGCAATATTAGACATTGATCATTTCAAAAATGTTAATGATGAGTACTCACATCTTATTGGCGACCAAGTAATTAAGAAAATTGCTGATATTTTACAAGATGTTATTCAAAGTAGTATAACCCAAGTAAAATTAGCACGCTGGGGAGGTGAAGAATTCACATTACTGATTAACAGTGATGTGGAAAAATCTTATGATTTTTGTGACTTGCTTAGAGTATCAATAAAGAATTATGACTTTTCAAGTATCGCAGATAACCTTAAGATAACAATAAGTGTCGGTTTAACTGATAATAATGAAGTCATCGAATACGATAAAATGCTTAATCATGCAGATCAGGCGTTATATTTTGCTAAACATAATGGTCGTAACCAAGTAAGAATTTACCAACGTGAAGACAGCGATAATAATAAAAAGGTAAATAAACGGATTACTAAGGTGATTAGGGCAAAATCAAGAGGAAGTGATAGCTAGTTGGAAGTAAAGTGACGATATTAAAAATTTTAATATCGTCACTGATTACATAAAGGCGATTACGATTCTGTTTCTGGGCGCATGTGCGGGAACAAAATCACGTCTTTAATCGTTGGAGAGTCAGTAAATAACATCACTAAACGATCAATACCAATACCTTCACCTGCTGTTGGCGGTAAACCGTATTCTAAAGCATTGATATAGTCAGCATCGTAATGCATCGCTTCATCATCACCCGCATCTTTTTCTGTTACTTGTTTTTGGAAACGTTCAGCTTGATCTTCAGCATCATTAAGCTCTGAGAAACCATTCGCTAGTTCACGTCCACCAACAAAGAACTCAAAACGATCAGTGATGAATGGGTTTTCATCATTACGACGAGCAAGTGGTGAAACTTCCCATGGGTATTCTGTGATAAATGTTGGTTGATCTAATAAATGCTCAGCCACTTCTTCAAAAATTTCACAGATGTATTTACCTGGACCCCACACTTTCGATGCGCTACTTTCTTTAACACCAACTGCTTTCGCCATGGCTTTAATTGCATCAAAATTGTTTTCTGGATCGCGTAACACCGCTTCATCAAGTGCTTCAGCACCACGATGATCTTTGCCATATTGTAAAATAGCATCAACCATTGATAAACGTGCAAACGGCTTACCTAGGTCATAGAATTTTTCTTCTACTACTTCGCCATCATTGTTTTTAACCGTATTACGAATAGTGGTAGTACCTAATACATCTTGTGCAATAGTACGTAACATTTCTTCAGTTGTGTTCATTAAATCATGGTAATCAGCATACGCTTGGTAGAATTCAATCATGGTGAATTCTGGATTATGACGCGTTGAAATACCTTCATTGCGGAAACTACGATTGATTTCGAATACACGGTCAAAACCACCAACGACTAGACGCTTTAAGTTAAGCTCTGGCGCTATACGTAAGTACATATCCAAATCAAAGGTATTATGATGTGTCATAAATGGTTTAGCTGTTGCGCCGCCGGGGATAATTTGTAACATTGGCGTTTCAACTTCCATAAAATCACGTTGCGTTAAAAAGTTACGGATACCGGCAACAATTTTTGAACGAATTTTAAAAGTATTACGCGTATCTTCATTGATAATTAAATCAACGTAACGCTGACGATATTTCATTTCTTGATCAGATAAACCGTGGAATTTTTCTGGCAATGGGCGTAGTGATTTAGTTAACAATGAATATTCGTCCATATTCACGTAAAGATCACCTTTACCTGACTTATGTAAAATACCTTTAATACCAACGATATCGCCAATATCTAACGAACCCCATTTTTCTCTAATTTCTTTTTGTACTGTTTTTTCAGAGTAACCTTGAATACGACCTGACGAATCTTGTATTACTAGAAATGGTCCGCGTTTTGCCATTACTCGACCAGCAATAGCATAAGTAACCTGTAGTGCTTCAAGTTCTTCTTTCGTTTTTTCACCGTGTTCAGCTTGAATATCTGCAGCTAAATGCTCACGATTAAAATCGTTAGGAAAACCATTTGCTGAACAATTAGAGCGAATTTTTTCAAGCTTAACACGACGCTCAGCAATGAGTTTATTTTCGTCTTGTGCTGCGGGTGCATTATTTGCTTGGCTGGCTTTAGTAGCTTTATCTGTCATTTTGTTTCTCAAAGTTATCTTTAGTTTTTCAATGTGTTGAATGGATTATTTTAAGCTTAATTCTACAAACCAGACTTCAAACTGGCTTCTAAGAATTTGTCTAAATCACCATCTAAAACGGCCTGGGTGTTTCTATTCTCAACACCCGTTCTTAAATCTTTAATACGGCTATCATCTAATACGTAAGAGCGAATTTGACTACCCCAACCTATATCTGACTTACCATCTTCTAACTCTTGTTTGCCTTCATTTTGCTTTTGCATTTCCATTTCATACAACTTAGCTTTAAGCAGCTTCATCGCAGTGGCACGGTTCTTATGTTGAGAACGATCGGCCTGACACGCAACCACAGCACCTGTTGGTTCATGAGTAATACGAATAGCTGAATCTGTTTTGTTTACATGCTGACCACCTGCGCCAGAAGCACGAAAGGTATCAATACGTAAGTCGGCAGGGTTAATATCAATTTCAATATTGTCATCTATTTCAGGATAAATAAACGCTGAAGCAAATGAAGTATGACGTCGCCCTGATGAATCAAATGGTGATTTTCGAACTAAGCGATGTACACCCGTTTCTGTGCGCAACCAACCAAAAGCGTATTCACCGGTGTATTTAATAGTACAACCTTTAATACCAGCAACATCACCACCAGTCACTTCAATCGCTTCGGTTTTATAACCATGCGCTTCGCCCCAACGCAAATACATTCGCATTAGCATTTCAGCCCAATCTTGCGCTTCTGTACCGCCAGAGCCAGATTGAATATCTAAGTAGCAGTTATTAGCATCTTGTTCGCCACAAAACATACGGCGGAACTCTAGCTTTTGTAAAATAGTATCTAGCGTATCAGCTTCGTCTTGAGCATCATCAAAAGTTTCTTGATCTTCTTCTTCAATAGCGAGTTCAAGTAAACCCTCTATATCATCACAACCCGTTTCTAATTCAACAATGGTATTAACCACCTCTTCTAGAGAGCTACGTTCTTTACCTAACGCTTGTGCCCGCTCAGGCTCATTCCAAACATCAGGTAATTCTAATTCTCGTGAAACTTCAACTAGGCGCTCAGCTTTAACATCGTAGTCAAAGGTACCCCCGAAGTAGGTCAGCACGTTCACGGATTTCTTTTAATTTATTTATTATTGGGTTAACTTCAAACATAAGTCTTCGAACAGAATCCTTCAAGCTAAAATCAGCATTAACATACAGCTGGTAATAACGAGCTAAACAGCAAAAAATAGTGGCGTATTATAGCGCAAAAATATGAGTAAATAAACGACTAAGAAGCAGTGATTTCTCGACTTTACGTTAGAGCAATTAATGACTAGGTCTTGGCAACTGTGAGGTTTTCTATCATCAACTGTACTGTTCGTTTACCGCGAAACTCATTAACATCTAATCGATAAGCTAAATGCACTTGCTTTGCTTGGTTATTTGGCCACGCTTTAATATCAACATTAAAGGCGATCCCATCAATGATTATGCCGGCTTTTTCTAGCACTAATTTAAGGTGCTTTTCACCGACAATACGCTGTTGTACTAAAGTAAATATACCGTCGAACAAAGGCTCAGGAAAGTTCTGTCCCCATGGACCTGCTTCTCTGAGCTGTTCAGCAAAGGTTAACGTGATGTGATTAGTGTCTAACTCACCATCAGATAAAATGATACTTTGTAGATCTTCAGCTTTGAGCCACTGACTTGCTAACTCGTTAAAAACGTTTTGAAATTTATCAAAGTTTTGCAAGGTAATTGACAATCCGGCTGCCATCGCATGGCCACCAAACTTTATAATTAATCCCGGATTTTGACTATCTATATGCTCTAATAAATCACGTATATGCAAGCCAGGGATAGAACGAGCTGAGCCCTTAATCTCTTGGAGGCTTGGTTGGAGTTGTTCATCTTCTCTGCCTGTTGCAAAGACAATACAAGGACGGTGATATTTTTCTTTTAAGCGTCCAGCAACAATACCAATAACACCTTGATGCCAGTCTTGTTGATACAGTGCTATCGCACTGGGTAAGTTATGTTCGTCAAAGCTTAATGATTTAAAAACGCTTTCAGCTTCTAACTGCATACCTTGTTCTATTTCTCTTCGTGCTTTATTTAGGTCATCTAACTCTACAGCCATTGCTCTAGCACTGATTAAATCAGGAGCGAGTAAGCAATTAATCCCATAAGACATATCATCTAAGCGACCCGCTGCGTTTATTCTTGGCCCTAGCGCAAAACCAAAATCTGACGCAACTAAACGCTGTTGGTTTTTATTGGCAATTTCAATTAATGCTTGAATACCAGGACGTGTTTGCCCTGCGCGTATACGTTTTAGGCCTTGTTCTACTAAAATTCTATTATTTCCATCAAGTGAAACAACATCAGCGACAGTACCTAAAGCAACTAAATCGAGTAATTGAGCAATATTGGGTTCATTAATATTTTGATTTGCAAAATAGTTTTTTTCACGCAGATAACTGCGTAATGCCAGCATTACGTAGAAAGCGACACCTACGCCAGCAAGTGATTTACTTGGGAATGGGCAATGGGGTTGATTGGGATTAACAATAGCATCGGCATTTGGTAGTTCATGTCCAGGTAAATGGTGATCCGTAACAATCACTTGTAAGCCAAGCTCTTTTGCACGATTAACACCGGCAACACAGCTGATGCCATTATCAACGGTCACTAACATTTCTGCCCCCTGATTAGCAGCTATATCAACTATTTCAGGCGTTAATCCATAACCATATTCAAATCGATTAGGCACTAAAAATGAATGATTACTGCTCCCCATGGAAGATAACGCAACCATCATTAACGCTGTACTCGTTGCTCCATCGGCATCAAAATCACCAACAATAACAATATTAGTTTTATCAAGTAATGCCTGATAGAGCAGCTCACTAGCATCGTCTAACCCTTTTAGGGCGTAGCTAGTCCCTTCAACAACACTCAACCCTTGTAAATTAGCTACTTTTAAATCTAATTGTTTTGCTGTTTGAACACCTCGACAAGCATATATTTGTTTAATAATAGGCGGCAAGCTATTAGGAAGGTGATCGTCACTAAAGTGCTCGCGGCGAATTATTTTTTTCATACTTTATATGTCTTAATTGTTTATCTAAAATTTAAATTATATACTTTCCAATAATTTTAATAATTGTTTTGGCTCTTGGTAACCTGGTACTAGCATACCATTTGATAAAACTAATGCTGGTGTACCATTAACGCCAATTTGACGACCAAAGTTCAACTGTTCTTCAATAGGTTTTTCACAAACGCGATAAGCGACACTACCGGTATTTTTCCCACGAGTCATTGCCGCTTTTGGATCTTCATTACACCATACCGAACGTAAGTCTTTAAACCCTTGAGAATAGTTTCCAGCTTGATCTTTAATTCCCGCGCGAGGAAAAGCTAAATAACGAAAAGTGATACCAAGATCGTTATATTCAGCCATTTGTTTGTGCATTTTACGACAATAACCACAGCTAATATCAGTAAAGGCCGATACAACATACTTTTCATCTTTTGCTTTAAAAACAATCATGTCATCTTTAAATTGTTCAACGCCATCAAGGCGAACTTTAGCTAAACTCGCTTCAGATAAGTCCGTTACTTTAGAAACTAAACTGTAAACTTTACCTTGAATAAAGTAATTACCATCGTAACTAGAATAAAATACACCTTGATCACTCATAAGCAAAGCGATACCTGGTACAGGCGTTTTTTCAACTTTATTAATAGTTAAACCCAACTTTGCTTTGATTTTTGCTTTAAGCATGTCGACATTTAATTCTGCTTGGGTTGATTCAATATTTTTTACTGCAACATTTGATTCTGATGCATTATTTGCTACGGCCATTTGATTGACCGAAAAAAAACTAACTGCAACTGCAGTAACTACACCACCAATAATGAATAACTTTTTAAACATACTTTATTTCCTAAATTTACTTCGATTAATAATGAAACTAAGTGACGTAACTCATTACTCACTTAATACTATGCAGATAAGCAGACCGCGTTGTTGCCAAAGAAATTACAGCTGATAATGTAACTTTGCAAACAATAAATTGAATTGTACTAAATGCTTTTGTTAAGATCATGGCAATTTATACCAAATGAAATAATTAATAAACTACTTCATTTAGTATTACATCTATTCTTACACTTTAGGCAAACTAATATGAAAATTGGCTTATTCTATGGCTCAAGTACATGTTATACCGAAATAGCAGCTGAAAAAATTCAAGAAACCATAGGCGCTGATTTAGTTGAGTTACATAACATTAAAGATATTCCACTAGCAAACTGTCTTGATTACAACTTTATTATATTGGGTATTTCCACATGGGATTACGGTGAACTTCAAGAAGACTGGGAATCTATTTGGTTAGATATTAATGATATTGACTTAACAGGCAAAGTCGTTGCTTTGTATGGTATGGGTGATCAAATTGGCTATACTGATTGGTTTCAAGATGCCCTTGGAATGTTACATGAGCAAGTATTAGCACAAGGTGCGATATTAATAGGTTATTGGCCCAATCAAGGGTATGAATTTTCAGCGTCAAAGGCACTCACAGAAGATAATCAACACTTTGTTGGTTTAGCACTTGATGAAGATAATCAATATGAACTCAGTGAAAACAGAATTCAACAATGGTGCGAACAAGTTTTAGAAGAATATAGCGAAAGCTGATTTTTAAAATAGATGGTTATTGCTATCAAGATAAAGTAGTTACAGGCAACACGAAAAGCACTATAATAACGCAATAGTAATATCCATCTAAAATTAGTGAAAAATCATTTATGTTTGAGCAATTTGATCTCGATTCAGAATTATTAGCCAATGTGAAAGCATTAGGTTACAAAAAGCCTACTTCTATTCAGGAATTAGTAATTCCAAAAGCAATGACAGGTAAAGATATACTTGCCTCTGCACCAACAGGAACAGGTAAAACCGCTGCATTTTTGCTTCCTATTGCTCAACATCTACTTGATTACCCTCGCACTAAACCGGGTTTCCCTCGTGTATTAATATTAACACCTACACGCGAATTAGCGATTCAAATAGGTGAAGATAGTGAAAACCTTACTAAGTTATCTAAAATAAAAACGGGTGTAATTACCGGTGGTGTAAATTATGGCAGCCATAATGATATTTTAAACAGCACTACGGATATTTTAGTTGCGACACCAGGACGGTTATTAGAATACATAGAAAACGAGCAGTTTGATGCTCGAGAAATAGAAATATTAGTACTTGATGAAGCTGATCGCATGCTAGATCTAGGCTTTAGTGAAGCGATTAATCGTATAGTAGGTGAAGCTCGTTGGCGTAAACAAACCATGCTTTTCTCAGCAACATTGGAAAGTACGGGTGTTATTCGTTTTGCGAAAGAAGTATTAACAGAGCCTGAATTTTTAGAAGCGACACCTTCACGTAAAGAAAAAGCTAAAATACACCAGTGGTTACATCTGGCGGATAGTGCAACCCATAAATTAGATTTATTGGTTAATACCTTGAAACAAGAAGGCGTGAATCGCACCGTTGTTTTTGCTAATAAACGAGAAACGGTTCAGTATCTTTCAGGCAAATTATATGCTGAAGAATTACCTTGTGTTTGGCTTGAAGGCAAAATGCCACAAGATAAACGCAACCAAGCAATTGAACGCTTTAAAAATGGTGAAGTTAAAGTACTAGTAGCAACAGACGTTGCAGCTCGTGGATTAGATATTGATGATATAACTCATGTCATTAATTTTGATATGCCACGCCAGGTCGATATTTATGTCCATCGCATTGGTCGTACAGGTAGAGCGGGTTCAAAAGGTACTGCTATTTCATTGATAGAGGCCCATGATATGGGCGTTATTGGAAAAATTGAGCGTTATCAAAATGAACGTCTTCAACGAAGAGTTATTAGTGAACTTCGCCCTAAAAATAAAGAGGCTAAGGTTGCTAGCAAAAAAGCAAAAGTGAAACGCACTACTTCTCAGAAAAAAGCTAAAGCTAAAAAACAGATCAAGACAAAAGTCAAAAAAAGTAAATCATAAACTTATGCGCTAATAAATGTTAAGCCTTTTGTAACGTAACCTATGCGTGATTCATTTTAATATAAACAATAACTAGATGAAATGAATCACATAAACACATTACGAGCAGTCTAAAAAGTAATTGCCTTTATCGGGATTGAAAATGAACCCAAAAGATAATAAAAATAAACTTACCGACACTTTTATCAGTTATCGCAGAACGATCAAGGCCTTTATTAGTCGCATTGTTAAGCCTGACGATATTGATGACATCGTACAAGAAACCTTTGTACGCAGCTACGAAGCAAATATGAAACAAGAAATAAAATATGCTCGTAGTTATATGCTTAAAACAGCTAAAAATATTGCCTATAATCATAATGCTAAATGGGACAATAAATATAATGACTCGATAGAGAGCTTTGTTGAGCTACCTCTAGAATTAAGTAGTAATCACTTTGAAGACGACTACGAGTCTAAAGAACGATTTTTATCTTTTTGTCGAGCCACTGAACAGCTATCTGGATCTATACGTAAGTGTTTTATTTTAAAGAAAGTATACGGACTTAGCCAAAAAGAAATAGCACAATATCTACAGTTAAGTGAAAGCACCGTTGAAAAGCATGTAGCTAAAGGCTTATTAAAAAGTTTTCAATATATGGAACAAATTCATCATAAAGACGGTCAAACTTTAGTAATCAAAAATATTAAAAAAGCAAAAGTACGAATGTAGCCACTATCACTAGTCAATAAACTAAAAATATCGAAGAATAATCGAGTAACGTAATGAGCAATGTAAGTCAATTTCACACTAAAGAAGACATTCAGGCACAAGCTTGCCTTTGGATTAGTCGTATGGATCGTGGCTTATCGCTATTTGAACAACAAGAATTAGTTGTTTGGTGCGAGCAGAATACTGCACACCTTAATGCGTTATTAGATATGGCCTCATATTGGGATGACGTTTCTGTTCTTAATGAGTTAAGTGATTTATTTCCATTAGATAAGCTTAAAACAATTCGTCATCACTTCTCTGCTATCGTATTAGCGGCCAGCGTTGCTATTGTGTCTATACTTTCAGTCAATGCCTTTATTGATAAATCATTTTTACCTTTCATTCCTTCGTTAAACGAGCAATCGTTAACACAAACACAAATCTTAAAAACCAATGTAGGTGAGCAGAATAGCTTTACTATGAATGATGGTACTCACATTCAATTAAATACAAATACGATTGTTCATGTGTCTTACACACCATCATCACGCCAATTAACATTAATGCAAGGGGAAGCAAGATTTGATATAGCTAAAGATAAATCACGTCCCTTCACTGTAACCTCGGGTGATAAATCATTCACAGCATTAGGGACTATATTTAATGTACAAAAAAATGGTCATAGTGATATTGAATTGATGGTAACTGAAGGTAGAGTTTTAATTACTAAAGCAACAGAAACACTTGAAGTGATAAAGCATACTTTACTAACAACAGATGAAAACACAAATAAAACAGAGTTACCTGGAATACTTGTCAATTCAGGTGAAAAAGCGACAATAACAAAACAGTCTGAAATGCCTATTGAACAAGTATCACTTGATCAAATACAGCGTGATTTAGCTTGGCAACAAGGTATGCTAATTTTTAATGGTGAGCCGTTATCCAATGCACTAACTGAAGTAAGTAGGTACACTGAAACTCATTTTAAAATAACTGACCCTAAAATTGCCAACATTAAAGTATCAGGGTACTTTAAAGCTAACGATGTAGAAGGTTTATTAGCCTCACTAAAAAGTAATTTTAACATTAGTTATTCAAAAACAGCTAATAGTACAATTTTACTTGCCTTAAATGAATAATCCATCCGCTTAATATTTAAATATCAACCTCCCTGTCATTTTATCAAAACATGCCCTTATTGTTTACTAGCTATTTCTCATCATTTAGCTTAATTTAAATAATTCAAATTAATTTAAAAAACTATAGAGGATTTCTTCTGCTCACTTGTTTATTAATACTGCACCGTTGGCGAGATAAATTTCGTCTGTTCCAACTGTCAGCCAAACTTAAATCGTTACTAAAGTATTTCATTAGCCTGAATATAGTTTTAGTAACCTTCAATGCAGATGCTGCTAGTTTGAAGCGCTATGATATTAACAAACAACGAGCTGATAAAGCCTTAATCTCATTTGCACAAAAGGCAAATCAAACCATTATATTCTCGTTTGATTTAACTAAGCAGTATCAAGCAAATGAATTAAAAGGCTACTTTTCAGTAAGCTCTGGTCTCAAAAAATTATTACAAGACTCTGGCTTAATTGCTGTTGTTAATAACTCTGGTCAACTTAGCATTCAAGTTGATAAACACTATAGAGGAATTACAACAATGAAAAATAACAAAGTAAAATTAGCACTAATACCAATGATATTAGGTGCAGCTAGTCAAACAGCCCTAGCCCAAGAAACAGCACAGGCAGATGAAAGTAGTGTAGAAAAAATATCTATTATTGGTAGTCGTGTTGCTGGACGTTCAGCTGATGACCTACCCGTACCGGTTGATATCCTTTCAGCTGAGGCCCTTGCCAATACAGGGCAAACTGAAGTAGGTAGAATGCTACAAGCTATAGCGCCTTCTTTTAACTTCTCTAGCTCTGCTATTAGTGATGGTACCGATGCACTACGTCCCGCTACTTTACGTGGCTTAGGACCCGATCAAACGCTAGTACTTGTAAATGGAAAGCGACGTCATCAAGCAAGTTTAATACACATAAATACCTCCGTTGGTCGTGGTACTGCGGGTACAGATATGAATGCGATTCCAGCTTCATCAATTAAGCGTATAGAAGTGCTTCGAGATGGTGCTGCAGCACAATATGGCTCTGACGCAATAGCAGGTGTTATTAATATTGTTTTAAATGATGCTAGTGAAGGCGGTAAAGCAGCAATTTCTTATGGTGAATACTCAGAAGGTGATGGTGAAACTACGAATGTAGATATTTCTAAAGGCTTTGCTTTAGGAGATAACGGATATTTAAATACTACCTTAAATTTCCGTGACCGCGGTTATACTAACAGAGCGGGTTTACATGGTTCATGTCAATTCACTGGCTGTACTGATTTAGGTGATGGTAGCATGCTACTAGGTGATCCTCGTGAAGCAACAGCGACACGTAATACTTTTAGAATTGGCGATGCAGACTCAAATCAATTTGGTTTAACCGTTAACACAGGTTACGACCTAGCTGGTGGTGAATTATATGGCTTTATCACTTATTCAAAGCGTGAAAATGAATCAGCCGCTTTCTTTCGACATAATGCAAATACTGATGGTAATGCACCATTATTAGATGGTGACGCCACTGTACCAATGGGCTTCTTACCTAAAATAAATTCAGATATTAAAGATATTTCCTATAACTTTGGTTATCAAACTGACTTTGATAATGGAGCAACGTTAGATTTATCTTATACCTATGGTCAAAATAATATCGACTATACAACAAGTGATTCTATTAATTCATCTTTTGCCAATGCATTACAATATAACGCAGACGGTTCTTACGCTGATATTACACCTGATGAAATACGAAACTCAGTACCTAAAGAAGCGTTTGCCTATGGTTTAGAACTAGCTTTATCAACAATAAATATTGATTATACTCAAGACTTCGACTTATTTTCATTAGCAATGGGCGCTGAGATTCGTACTGACACCTATAAAATAACACCAGGTGATGAATACTCCTATAGAGATTACGATACTGTGTTAGGCCAAAGTTTATTTGCTACAGACACTGGCGCTGGTATTCAAGGTTTTGGCGGTATAGGGGCAATATCAGCCGTAGATGAAACGCGTAATGTGATTTCGTTTTATGCAGATGCTGAAATGGAAGTTACAGAAGATTTAATTGTAAGTGGTGCAGTACGCTACGATGACTACGATGGTTTTGGTGACAGCAGCAACTTCAAACTTGCTGCTAATTGGTCTTTAACTGAAGACGTTGCTATCCGTGGTGCTATGAGTACAGGCTTCCGCGCTCCATCAATGCAACAATTATATTTTAATAATATCAGTACACAATTTAAAACTAACCCAGATGATCCTACTGGTGATCAAATTGCGGTACAAGTTGGTACATTCCGTAACGACTCAACATTAGCACAAGCTATTGGTATTCCTGAGTTAAAAGAAGAAGAATCAACGAACTTTAGCCTTGGTACTGTTATTCGACTTGCTGACAGTATTAACTTAACTATCGATTGGTATTCAATTGATATTGATGATCGTATTGTATTAAGTAATTCTCTTGGTCAAGGTTTATCTTCAGCATTAGACTCAGCATTATTAGCTGCTGGCGCTGGTGGCGGACAATTTTTCTTAAATGGTGCCGATACTGAAACAACAGGTATAGATATAATAGCGACTTGGAATGGTGAGATGTTGGGTGGTGATTTAGATTTGACCTTCGCGGCTAACTTTACTGAAACTGATGTTGTTAATTTATTTACCCCTGCTAATAGTGGCCTAGGTGATGTTTCACCTGATAAGATATTTTCTGAGCAAGACATATCAATTATTGAAGAGTGGCAACCGCAGGATCGTATTAGTTTGAGTGGTTTATATAGAGTGGGTGACTTCACTGTAAACCTAGCTTTTAATCGTTATGGTGAATACACAGTTACAGATGGTGGACAACAAACCTATGGTGCTGAAATATTAACTGATCTACGTGTAAATTATCAAATGAATGAGAATATTTCATTTAATATTGGTGGTAATAATTTATTTGATGTTTACCCTGATAAGAATGAAATTGGCAACTCACGTACAGGTACTATTGTTGATGCTAGTGGTAATGTCATCGTTAATAGCCCTGGTGTATTCACATACTCTAGACGCTCTGCACCATTTGGATTTAATGGCGCGTTCTATTATGCTGGTGTTGAATATAAATTTTAAGACAAAAACTTAAAGTATATAAATAAAAAAACCTGAATTAATTCAGGTTTTTTTTATTTCTAACATTAATCAAAGTTATTTATAATGCCAGTTTCATTAATTAGGTGAACAATTTTATACGTAGAAAAAACTGCCAAATATAAGGCATTTATTTCAATAACTATTTGTTCTAATTATTAAATAAATAACGATGTAGTTGGTGATTTTAGCAAGTAGAAATGATCACATAGCTAGTGAGATTAGTATAATTATTTTCTGCGTCTATTATTACTGTTACGACCTCTTAACGCCTTATCTCTTGCTTTCTTTTTATTTTCTGGTCTCTTAGGAGCACTAACTTTTGTTAAATCAGGTTCATAACCTGGTAACCACTGTTGTAATAATCGTTCATCAATCACTTTTTCAATCGCCGTTAATAACCACTCTTCACTTGGTGAAAGTAAAGAAAGCGCTAAACCACTTTTACCAGCACGACCTGTACGGCCAATACGATGTACATAATCTTCAGCAACATAAGGTAACTCATAATTAACAACATAACCTAAATCAACTATATCGATACCACGAGCAGCTACATCAGTAGCGACCAGAGCTCGTGTTTTTCCTTCTTTAAATTCTAATAATGCTTTATCTCGAGCACCTTGTGACTTATCGCCATGAAGTGACTGAGCTTTAATACCATCTTTACAAAGTTCTTTGGCAAGATCGTCTGCTGTTTGTTTAGTTCGAGTAAAAATAAGCACTTGCTTCCAATTTTTAGAACCAATTAAATAGGACAGTAATTCACGCTTTCGATCTGCATCAACGGTATACACAAGCTGCTCAACACTATCGGCTATTTCAGTTTTTTCATCAATAGTAATCACTTGAGGATCTTGCAATAGTAATTTACTAAATTTATATAATGAATCGTCAAATGTGGCGGAAAATAATAACGTCTGCCTTTTTTCTGGTACTTGCTGCATGATACGATCAATTTCGGCTTTAAAGCCAAGATCTAATATTCGGTCAGCTTCATCAAACACTAAAACAGATAACTCATCCAAACTTAAGTGCTTATTAAATAATAAATCTAATAATCGCCCAGGTGTCGCGATCAACACATCAACACCTTCAGCGATATTACTCACTTGCGGCTTGATACTTACGCCACCAAAAACAGCGGCTACTTTAAGGTCAGTATTAATGCTATATTGATTAAAATTTGTATAAATCTGTTGAACTAACTCTCTAGTTGGCGCAAGCACTAAAACAGATAATGCCGTAGCTCTATTCGGAGTAACAAGAAGATTATTAAGTATCGGTAACGCAAAAGCAGCAGTTTTACCTGTCCCTGTTTTTGCCCTAGCCATAACATCATTACCCGCTAGAATAAGAGGTATAGCTTTTTCTTGAATATCAGTTGCCTGAGTATACTCAAGTGTTTTGAGGTTTTCTTGTAAAGAACTTATTAGTGGAAGACTAGAGAATTTCATATCAATTTAAATAACAAAATAGTGTGATAAGTTTACCAGATTTTCATATTAATATACTGAGAATAAATAAAGATATATGAAAACTCATACACAGCAATCGCTAGCTGAGAGTATTGCATACTAGCCACACGACCTTGGAAGTGATATCGATGCATATATGTACTTTTTTCTGTGTATTTATTAAAACCCATACAGCAAAAAGCCCGACTCTTTCGAATCGGGCTTCCCCTTATATAATAAGGAGTGAAGTTTATACCAATTCCGATAATTTTGTGATCTAATGTAAGCTTAAATATAAGGCTTAAAATGACTCATAACTTATCACAGCTTATTTCATCAACGACTAATGCAAGAATGCGATTACGATTGCTTGCTGTATCTCACTTTATCGATGGAAAAAATCGCACACAAATAGCTACTTTCTTGAAAGTTAGCCGCACTAGCGTTAATAAATGGATCCATACTTATTTACATGATGGCTTAGAGGGACTTAAAGAAAAAAAACATACAGGTCGCCCAAAATCTTTGGATGATAAGCAGCTATCACAACTGAAAAGTTTTGTTATCAATTCTGCTATAAAACCGAGTGGTGGTAGGCTTCAAGGAAAAGATATACAAGAATATATTGCGACAGAGTTTGGTGTTGTCTACCAAAAATCTAATGTATACGACACACTACACCAGCTTGAACTAAGCTGGGTAACAACACGTTCAAAGCACCCTAAGCAATCCATTGAGACACAAGAAACCTTTAAAAAAATTCCAATTTGAAACGATCGCCAAGATCCCGTTATCGATATCGCTTGATCAAGTCGATGTGTGGTTTCAGGATGAAGCGCGGTTTGGTCAGCAAAACACAACGACCAGAGTGTGGGCAGAAAAAGGAACGCGCCCTAGGGCAATCAAACAGCAGCAGTTTACCTACGCTTATTTGTTTGGCGCAGTCTGCATCACCAATGGAAAAACAGAAGCTATCGTAGCCCCATTAAGTAATATGGATGTGATGGCGTCACACTTAGCACTCATTTCAAAGGCGACAGAAGAGGGACGACATGCTGTAGTCTTGATGGATGGTGCCAGTTGGCATCAAAAGTATCTTGATGACGAATACAACAATTTGACGATCATCCATATTCCTCCCTATTCACCCGAGTTAAATCCAATTGAGCAAGTGTGGTCATGGATGAGGCAGAATGAAATAGCTAACCGTTGTTTCAAGGATTATGAGGATATTGTTGAGAAGTGCTCAGAAGCTTGGAACAGCTTCAGAAGTAATACTAATACCAATTCCGATAATTTTGTGATCTAATGTAAGCTTAAATATAAGGCTTAAAATGACTCATAACTTATCACAGCTTATTTCATCAACGAGTAATGCAAGAATGCGATTACGATTGCTTGCTGTATCTCACTTTATCGATGGAAAAAATCGCACACAAATAGCTACTTTCTTGAAAGTTAGCCGCACTAGCGTTAATAAATGGATCCATACTTATTTACATGATGGCTTAGAGGGACTTAAAGAAAAAAAACATACAGGTCGCCCAAAATCTTTGGATGATAAGCAGCTGTCACAACTGAAAAGTTTTGTTATCAATTCTGCTATAAAACCGAGTGGTGGTAGGCTTCAAGGAAAAGATGTACAAGAATATATTGCGACAGAGTTTGGTGTTGTCTACCAAAAATCTAATGTATACGACACACTACACCAGCTTGAACTAAGCTGGGTAACAACACGTTCAAAGCACCCTAAGCAATCCATTGAGACACAAGAAACCTTTAAAAAAATTCCAATTTGAAACGATCGCCAAGATCCCGTTATCGATATCGCTTGATCAAGTCGATGTGTGGTTTCAGGATGAAGCGCGGTTTGGTCAGCAAAACACAACGACCAGAGTGTGGGCAGAAAAAGGAACGCGCCCTAGGGCAATCTCACCGAGACTGGGCCATGATGACCAGTTAATTATCGGAATTGGTATAACAGCAAAAAGCCCGTCACTTTCGTAACGGGCTCTTCGGGTGTACCTTGCGGTACGAATAGAAGTTTAGCAATGTCCTACTCTCACATAAAGAGAAGAACACCCACACGCTATCATCATCCGGCGCTACGGCGTTTCACTTCTGTGCGCCGCGGCTGTATTAGCGAATGGGTTCAGGTGGGGCCACAGCACTATTGTTGTATTTTTTAATAGCTAACAGCAAAAAGCCCGTCACTTTCGTAACGGGCTCTTCGGGTGTACCTTGCGGTACGAATAGAAGTTTAGCAATGTCCTACTCTCACATGGGAACTCCCACACTACCATCGGCGCTACTGCGTTTCACTTCTGAGTTCGGAATGGAGTCAGGTGGTACCACAGCGCTATTGTCGCTAAACAAAAAAAGGCAATCTTAGAAAGCTGTAAATATCGTTTTGTTCTTTATTCTTATTCAAGTAACACGTAAGTACGTGTGTTTTCTAATGTCAGTCTTCATACAATTCACTTCATAGTCTCTCTCAAAACTACTTGGGTGTTGTATGGTTAAGCCTCACGGGCAATTAGTATCAGTTAGCTCAAGACCTCACAGCCCTTACACACCTGACCTATCAACGTTGTAGTCTCCAACGACCCTTTAGGGAGCTTAAAGCTCCAGTGAGAACTCATCTCAAAGCCTGCTTCCCGCTTAGATGCTTTCAGCGGTTATCAGTTCCGAACGTAGCTACCGGGCAATGCTATTGGCATAACAACCCGAACACCAGCGGTTCGTCCACTCCGGTCCTCTCGTACTAGGAGCAGCCCTCTTCAATTCTCAAACGCCCACGGCAGATAGGGACCGAACTGTCTCACGACGTTCTAAACCCAGCTCGCGTACCACTTTAAATGGCGAACAGCCATACCCTTGGGACCGACTTCAGCCCCAGGATGTGATGAGCCGACATCGAGGTGCCAAACACCGCCGTCGATATGAACTCTTGGGCGGTATCAGCCTGTTATCCCCGGAGTACCTTTTATCCGTTGAGCGATGGCCCTTCCATACAGAACCACCGGATCACTATGACCTACTTTCGTACCTGCTCGACGTGTCTGTCTCGCAGTTAAGCTGGCTTATGCCATTGCACTAACCGTATGATGTCCGACCATACTTAGCCAACCTTCGTGCTCCTCCGTTACTCTTTGGGAGGAGACCGCCCCAGTCAAACTACCCACCAGACAGTGTCCCCAAGCCCGATTAGGGCCCTAGGTTAGAACATCACGCATACAAGGGTGGTATTTCAAGATTGGCTCCACAAAATCTAGCGACTCTGTTTCAACGCCTCCCACCTATCCTACACATGTAGGAGCAATGTTCACTGTCAAGCTATAGTAAAGGTTCACGGGGTCTTTCCGTCTAGCCGCGGGTATACGGCATCTTAACCGCAAATTCAATTTCACTGAGTCTCGGGTGGAGACAGTGTGGCCATGATTACGCCATTCGTGCAGGTCGGAACTTACCCGACAAGGAATTTCGCTACCTTAGGACCGTTATAGTTACGGCCGCCGTTTACCGGGGCTTCGATCATCAGCTTCGACCTAAGTCTAACCGAATCAATTAACCTTCCGGCACCGGGCAGGCGTCACACCGTATACGTCATCTTTCGATTTTGCACAGTGCTGTGTTTTTAATAAACAGTTCCAGCCACCTGGTTACTTCGACTGCTCTGAGCTTAGGAAGCAAGTTCCATCACCCTGAGCAGCGTACCTTCTCCCGAAGTTACGGTACTATTTTGCCTAGTTCCTTCACCCGAGTTCTCTCAAGCGCCTTAGTATTCTCTACCTAACCACCTGTGTCGGTTTGGGGTACGGTTCCTATATATCTGAAGCTTAGAAGCTTTTCCTGGAAGCATGGCATCAATGACTTCATGTCCGTAGACACTCGTCTCGAGTCTCAGTGTTAACAGCAACCCGGATTTACCTAAGTCGCCCACCTACATTCTTTCACACGGACTACCAACGCCGTGCTCATCTAGCCTACTCCGTCCCTCCTTCGCAATATATAGAAGTACAGAAATATTAATCTGTTTCCCATCGACTACGCGTTTCCGCCTCGCCTTAGGGGCCGACTTACCCTGCCCTGATTAACATGGGACAGGAAACCTTGGTCTTTCGGCGGGGGAGTTTTTCACTCCCCTTATCGTTACTCATGTCAGCATTCGCACTTGTGATACCTCCAGCAAACTTCTCAATTCACCTTCAACGGCTTACACAACGCTCCCCTACCACTTAATCCTAAGATTAAATCCGCAGCTTCGGTGACTAGTTTAGCCCCGTTACATCTTCCGCGCAGACCGACTCGACTAGTGAGCTATTACGCTTTCTTTAAAGGATGGCTGCTTCTAAGCCAACCTCCTAGCTGTCTATGCCTTTCCACATCGTTTCCCACTTAACTAGTACTTTGGGACCTTAGCTGGCGGTCTGGGTTGTTTCCCTCTTCACAACGGACGTTAGCACCCGCAGTGTGTCTCCCGCATATCACTCATTGGTATTCGGAGTTTGCAAAGGGTTGGTAAGTCGGGATGACCCCCTAGCCTTAACAGTGCTCTACCCCCAATGGTGTTCGTGCGAGGCTCTACCTAAATAGATTTCGGGGAGAACCAGCTATCTCCCGGCTTGATTAGCCTTTCACTCCGACCCACAAGTCATCACCGCATTTTTCAACATACGTGTGTTCGGTCCTCCAGTTGATGTTACTCAACCTTCAACCTGCCCATGGGTAGATCGCCGGGTTTCGGGTCTATACCCTGCAACTAAACGCGCAGTTAACACTCGCTTTCGCTACGGCTCCCCTAATCGGTTAACCTTGCTACAGAATATAAGTCGCTGACCCATTATACAAAAGGTACGCAGTCACCCGACTAAATCGGGCTCCCACTGCTTGTACGTATGCGGTTTCAGGTTCTATTTCACTCCCCTCACAGGGGTTCTTTTCGCCTTTCCCTCACGGTACTGGTTCACTATCGGTCAGTTAGTAGTATTTAGCCTTGGAGGATGGTCCCCCCATATTCAGACAAAGTTTCACGTGCTCC
This sequence comes from Colwellia sp. 20A7, assembly GCF_009832865.1. Classification (NCBI taxonomy): domain Bacteria; kingdom Pseudomonadati; phylum Pseudomonadota; class Gammaproteobacteria; order Alteromonadales; family Colwelliaceae; genus Colwellia; species Colwellia sp. 20A7. The sequence goes on from NZ_CP047130.1 coordinate 3,457,491, forward strand.
GTCCTACTCGATTTCACTTAAAGGTTGCTTTAGTGTACGGGACTATCACCCTGTATCGTCTTACTTTCCAGTAAGTTCCACTAGCGCCCAATAAGCTTAAGGGCTGATTCGCGTTCGCTCGCCGCTACTAACGAAATCTCGGTTGATTTCTTTTCCTCGGGGTACTTAGATGTTTCAGTTCTCCCGGTTCGCTTCATTATCCTATGTATTCAGATAATGATACCTAGCTTATGCTAAGTGGGTTTCCCCATTCGGACATCTTTGGCTATAACGGTTTTTATCACCTCACCAAAGCTTTTCGCAGATTAACACGTCCTTCATCGCCTCTAACTGCCAAGGCATCCACCACATACGCTTAGTCACTTAACCATACAACCCTAAGTAGTCTTTTCTAATAAAAGAAGAAAACAAAGTACACCGTGGAGACTAATCCACAGTAATTGTAAAGTCTGACATTTTCACGTACTCAATATATCCGAAGATATAAGATGAGTTACTTGATAAGACATCTTTGCTCTAAGAGCAAGTATGAATTCGATAATACATCCTTGGGGGATGCATTATCACCATTACAGCATTCACGATAAGAGAATGTTGTAACAGCTTGGTATTTATACTGTAACAAACAACAGCGCGACACCGTGTTTGTCATATAAATACCGATATTTATATCAGCTTTCCAGATTGTTAAAGAACTAATTTTTAACTCACATTCGGTTAAAAACTTGATTATCCCTCCTAATGGAGAGTAAAAACCAAATTTAAAATCACTTAACAAGCGTATTTAAATTTGGCTTCTTTCTTTTATGAAGAATTAATACCATTTCGTTTTATCTCAAGGTGGTTTGTAGCGACGTGTAGTCTTTTCTACACGAGACTGCGAACTTACGCAGATATAACACGAAATTGGTAGGTCTGGGCAGACTTGAACTGCCGACCTCACCCTTATCAGGGGTGCGCTCTAACCAGCTGAGCTACAGACCTATTTTATAAACAAGCCCTACTGAGCTTTTTTCTTCATTTCATTATCATACAATTTGTGTGAATACTCTGAACATCTCTTAAAAGGGATATTCCATTATTCGTTTTTACTTCAAGATAAGGAGGTGATCCAACCCCAGGTTCCCCTAGGGTTACCTTGTTACGACTTCACCCCAGTCATGAAACACAAAGTGGTGACCGTCCTCCCGAAGGTTAAACTAGCCACTTCTTTTGCATCCCACTCCCATGGTGTGACGGGCGGTGTGTACAAGGCCCGGGAACGTATTCACCGTAGCATTCTGATCTACGATTACTAGCGATTCCGACTTCACGGAGTCGAGTTGCAGACTCCGATCCGGACTACGACAAGCTTTGTGGGATTCGCTCAACCTCGCGGTATTGCTGCCCTCTGTACCTGCCATTGTAGCACGTGTGTAGCCCATCCCGTAAGGGCCATGATGACTTGACGTCGTCCCCACCTTCCTCCGGTTTATCACCGGCAGTCTCCTTAGAGTTCCCGCCATAACGCGCTGGCAAATAAGGATAGGGGTTGCGCTCGTTGCGGGACTTAACCCAACATTTCACAACACGAGCTGACGACAGCCATGCAGCACCTGTCACAGAGTTCCCGAAGGCACAAGTCTATCTCTAGTCTCTTCTCTGGATGTCAAGGGATGGTAAGGTTCTTCGCGTTGCATCGAATTAAACCACATGCTCCACCGCTTGTGCGGGCCCCCGTCAATTCATTTGAGTTTTAACCTTGCGGCCGTACTCCCCAGGCGGTCAACTTAGTGCGTTAGCTGCGCCACTCACGCCTCAAGGGCACAAACGGCTAGTTGACATCGTTTACGGCGTGGACTACCAGGGTATCTAATCCTGTTCGCTCCCCACGCTTTCGTTCCTCAGCGTCAGTATCTGTCCAGGTGGCCGCCTTCGCCACTGATGTTCCTTCCAATCTCTACGCATTTCACCGCTACACTGGAAATTCCACCACCCTCTACAGTACTCTAGTCTACCAGTTCAAAATGCAGTTCCAAGGTTGAGCCCTGGGCTTTCACATCTTGCTTACTATACGCCTACGAACGCTTTACGCCCATTCCGATTAACGCTTGCACCCCTCGTATTACCGCGGCTGCTGGCACGAAGTTAGCCGGTGCTTCTTCTGTTGTTAACGTCACAGAATGCAGCTATTAACTACATCCCTTTCCTCACAACTGAAAGTGCTTTACAACCCGAAGGCCTTCTTCACACACGCGGCATGGCTGCATCAGGCTTTCGCCCATTGTGCAATATTCCCCACTGCTGCCTCCCGTAGGAGTCTGGGCCGTGTCTCAGTCCCAGTGTGGCTGATCATCCTCTCAAACCAGCTAGAGATCGTCGCCTTGGTGAGCCATTACCTCACCAACTAGCTAATCTCACTTGGGCTAATCAAATGGCGAGAGGTCCGAAGATCCCCCCCTTTGGTCCGTAGACGTTATGCGGTATTAGCAGTCGTTTCCAACTGTTGTCCCCCACCATAAGGCATATTCCCAAGCATTACTCACCCGTCCGCCGCTCGTCAGCAGATAGCAAGCTATCTCTGTTACCGCTCGACTTGCATGTGTTAAGCCTGCCGCCAGCGTTCAATCTGAGCCATGATCAAACTCTTCAATTAAAAATCGTTTGTGTAACCTCACCATTCCTACCTAAGTAAGTAAAAGTGATGTGTTACTGCTCAATGAATTCTGTCGTGATATCCTCTCAACCTAATAAAAGGCGAAGCTGATATCGCATTACATAGTCGCTACCTATCTCGCTAGAAATAAGTAACTATATTTATTTGCATGAACATCATTCATTAAGCGTTTTTTTGTTTCTTGCTACAAGAGCGAAAAACTATGTAAAAACAAGTTAATGTGAGTATTCACACAAATTGCATGATAACTAATTGTTAAAGAAACTTACCCTATAAAGGTAAGGAGTAAATAATCTCATTCGTTATTTACTTGACTTCGTTGCTGTTGCCCCGAAGCAGGATGCGTATCATACGCTTCCGAGTTTTAATGTCAACGTTTTATTTTGATTTATTTAAAAGTTTTTGCAAACTCTCAAACCCTTCATTCTAAAACGCTAAGTTAACTATTTATCATTAAAATGAGAGTAGATAACTTATTAAAACAGCCCGTTGATGATTCGTTTTGCCTGAACCCCTTGGAACTGGAGCGCATTCTAGAGATTTCTGAAAAATGGTCAAGGCTTTTCTTTAAATCTTTATTCGTTCGAAGATATATTGAACTAAATGCATTTTTATTAGACTAAAGTATGGACTTCCTGCTACTTTTGGTCTTTTATAGGTACCAATAACACTGTTTTTACTTGTGTCATTGGAGTTTATTTTCGCTTATCAAGTTGATGGATCAATATAATAAGTTTTTATTAATCAATTGGAACCCCACTATGAAGTTACTACCTCTGTTATGTTTAATTGGTTTTCTTTTTTCATTTACTGCTAATAGTAATCCACATAGCTTGAAGCAAACTCGACAAATAGCAGTCCTATCAACAATGTTTGATCAACTTATGTATCGTCAGATTAATTCTGAAATGGCAGTTGAAAGAAGTGTTAATGCTTTACTAAGGAGTTATCCAGAACAAATAACTTCGGTACTGAAAATAGCGGTCGCTAAGTATCCTCAGGAATACGAACAGATTATATGTGGTGCGATAAGAGCAGAGCCCGCACTCACGAGTGATGTTGTTCATATTATATTAAAGTCTAATATTGCTAGTATTGAAGATATTATTAGTTTTGCAGTATCCGAAGAACCAGCTTACGCTGTAGAAATAGTAAATGCCGCTGTTTCACATACACCTTCTAATATAGAAAACATTGTTCGCGTTGCTATAATGACAGAACCACTCATGGCTAAGCAAATTGTAGACTCCACCATGCAAAGTTATCCTGAAAAAATATTAGATATTCTAGCGGTGGCGATTAAAGCCCTACCTGAACAAGTAAGTAGTATTGTGAGAAATACCTTAAGAATTTCACCAGATAATACTGAAGTTGTTAGTATTGCTGTCAATTCATCTAGTGGTAATAAAGCACGTGAGATTATATCGACAGCGGTAAAGTCAGGTATTTCTCAAGAATCAGCAACCGCTGCGGCAATTGCTGGTGGCGCATTAAAATCGGATATAGCTAAGGTAAATGAATAATTAAGACTATATTTACTATTAGTATTAGTATTAGTATTAGTATTAGTATTAGTATTAGTATTTATGAGTTTAAATTGACTTTCTTGTAAACACTAAATCATTACCTTGAGTCAAATCACGACTGTATTGATATCCTGCTAAATCAAAGTCCTTTAGCTGCTCAACATCAGTGATTTGGTTTTGAATAATATAACGAGCCATTAAACCTCGCGCCCTTTTCGCATAAAAACTAATAATTTTATATTGGTCATTCTTCCAGTCTTTAAACTGTGGAGTGATGATCTTTGCATTCAATAACTTTTTATTAACGACTTTAAAATATTCATTAGAAGCTAAATTAATTAAAATATCGCTTTGTTGCTCGGCTAATACTTCATTTAATTGCTCTGTGATTATATTTCCCCAAAACTGATACAAGTTACTACCACGACAGTTATCAAGTTTGGTTCCCATCTCTAATCTATATGCTTGCATTAAATCTAACGGTTTTAATAAACCGTATAGACCCGATAGAATACGCAAATGTTTTTGTGAAAAGTCAAAGTCAGCGTTATTAAATGAAGGAGCATCTAAACCACTATAGACATCGCCATTAAAAGCTAAGATAGCTTGACGTGCATTTTCGGTAGTAAATGGTTGGGACCATTCACCAAATCTTGCTGCGTTCAACCCTGCCAATTTATCACTTAACTTCATCAATGAGGCAATTTGATCTGAAGACAATTTAACACAACGTTCAATTAATAGTTCGCTATGCTCTAGTAAGTTTGGTTGACTGATTTTCGTTGTTGCTAAAGGCGATTCGAAATCTAGTTTTTTTGCAGGAGAAACAATAAGTAACATAACATTTCCGTTTCAATTATTTTATAAACATATTAAAGCAAACTATAACATAGCTTTAATTCAAGTAAGAAGTGGCATTTACACTAAATAATAGTATCAGTATTAAAATGAGTAACAATTAAAGTATTTGGTATGTAAAAGGGGTACATTAACCGAATTTATGTAGTAATATTTAATTATACAAATCCATTAATTAATTTTAGCAACCTATAGGTCGTATTCATGACAAACATATCTTCTCAACTTGAACAATTAAAGCAAATGACCACTGTCGTTGCCGATACCGGTGATATTGAAGCTATAGCTAAATTTCAGCCACAAGATGCTACTACAAACCCATCTTTATTATTAAAAGCTGCGGCATTACCATTGTATAAAAATTTATTGTCAGACTCTGTTACTTGGGCAAAAAAACAATCAAATGATAAGAGTCAGCAAGTTATCGATGCTGCAGATAGATTATCTGTGTTAATTGGGTTAGAAATTTTAAAAACAGTCCCTGGCCGTATTTCTACAGAAGTAGATGCGCGACTATCGTTTGATACAAACGCATCAATTGCCAAAGCTCATAAATTAATAGCCATGTATAATGAAGCAGGTATTAGTAATGATCGTATTCTAATTAAACTAGCGTCGACTTGGGAAGGAATTAAAGCAGCCGAGCAGCTTGAAAAAGAAGGCATTAATTGTAACTTAACGTTGCTCTTTAGCTTTGCACAAGCAAGAGCTTGTGCTGAAGCTGGTGTTTACCTTATATCTCCATTTGTGGGTCGTATTCTTGATTGGTTCAAAAAAGATACTGGTCGTACTGAATACCCTAGTGATGAAGATCCTGGTGTTATTTCTGTTACCGATATTTATAATTATTATAAGAGTAAAGGTTATAGCACCGTTGTTATGGGTGCTAGCTTTAGAAATATAGGTGAGATTTTAGCACTGGCTGGTTGTGATAGATTAACTATTAGCCCTCAATTAATGGATGAATTAGCTAATAGCAATACTCATATTGAACAGAAGCTAAGTAGCAAAAATATCGACAAGACCCTTTCAGCTGAAGCACCATTGACTGAACAAGAGTGGCGCTGGGAAATGAATGACGATGCGATGGCAACTGAAAAGTTGAGCGAAGGTATTCGCAATTTTGCTATTGATCAAATTAAGCTTGAAAAACAATTAGCGCAAATGCTATAAAAAACTAATGGTTTAAACCAACAAATACGACTATTTTAAACGCATATTTTTATTAAAAAATGTGCGTTTTTTATTTTAAGCACTGAAAAAGTATGATATTAAAAAGATGCAATTGATCTATGTTTTTAAAGAAAATCTATTAAGGGATACTTTTATGGATAATTTAAACCAAGTTTTAGCATCAGTTAGTCAACCTGCAAAAGGAAAAAGTGTAGCGACAAATAAAAGGAAGTGGCGTGAAATCGAACAATTAAGAGATAAATTTCAACTCGAAAAAGAATTACTAATATACGAGGGCTCTCTAGAGTATATGTTAGAGGAGTTTTAACCTAAGTTTCTATTAAAATTGTTGAATATAAAAACCTGACCTAGTCAGGTTTTTAATATTTAATTTCGCGACAAGTAGTTTCCTATCAAAATGATGATTGACAAAATTCAAACGAGCGTTTAACTTCTTAATAGTTTATTATTAAAAACGGCTAGTTACACTAATATGTCAAAAACACTTATTAACTTTGTTCACGCGAATGGTTTTCCTGCCGGCAGCTACCAAACACTATTTGATTACTTACCAGCACAATATCAGATCGTATCACATGAGAAATATGGCCATGATGAACGATACCCTGTTGAAAACAACTGGCAACCCCTAGTGGATGAACTTATTAACTTTGTTAAGCAGCAACTAGTCATACATAATCAAGAACAGGTGTTCAATGTAGGCCACTCATTTGGAGGAGTAATTGCTTTTATTGCCGCTTGCCAACAACCGGCATTATTCAAAGGTCTCATTATGTTAGATCCACCTGTAATAACTGGCGCTACTGCCTTTGGAATGAAACTTGTTAAGAACACTCGATTTATTGATAAATATAGTCCTTCGGGCAAATCAAAAATAAGAAGAACACATTGGCCGTTAGGCACCGATGTTGCAAAGTTGTTCTCGAGTAAAAGGTTATTTAAAAATTTTGATGAACGCTGTTTAAACGATTATGTAAAACATGGCATTGTTGAGAGAAATGATCAATTAGAATTAGCTTTTTCGGCACAAGTAGAAACTGATATTTTCAGAAATTTGGCAGACAACTTATCAAGCTATAAAGATAAGCTGAAAATACCCGCAACATTACTATATGCGGAGCAAACAGATGTATGTCCTCATCTATTTTTTAAGAAGTTTGCTAAATTAAATAAAAGTATTAATGTAACCACAACCCCAGGGAGCCATATGTTCCCCTTAGAGCAGCCTGAAAACACCGCAAAGCTAATAACAAGTATTATAGAGAACTCATAAAGTAGAATAGTTTAATAAAGCAATTAACATATCAAAAAATTGACACTAGTAATTCAACCCTATTGCAGAAAGTTATTTTATTTAAAATAACTTTTCCATCAAAAAAAATAACTTTTTTTATTATTTCATTTCAATGCTTTAAAATAAAACAACTTCAAATTCACGTGTCAAAAATTCAGTTGGCATAACATTTGCCTTTACATAGTTATAAAGATTATTTTGCTATGAAGGTTTGTTATGTACTATTTAAGTATACCCTATTTTAATTTACGCACTATTAAAAGTAGCGTCAGTGTAATGTTCTGCTTATTTCTATTTGCTTGTAGCACGACAGAAAGTATAAACAATAGTAGCTTTGTAGATAAACGTTATGACAATAGCCGAATGAATAAACACTTTTCTCATACTCAATTTACACCTATCAATAAAAGTACAATCAAAAAAGCAATGAGTTCAGATCACGAGTTGATGATGTCAGTTTTGAATAGACCAATTACAGCAGACCAAGCAATGATATTAGCCTTAAAACAAGAAAGAGCTAATTATGGTCCATATTTTTCTAATTATACCGTTAGAATAAGAGGTGATAGAAATTCAGATACAACGAATGTTAGAACTGAAAATATATATACTCAACTTATATCACAAGATATCAATGCTATTGATATTAGTGCGCCTAACTAAATCTACAACTGATCACAATTTTGGCATCCAGTAAAATCAATTAAACAATCTTTAATGTACACAATAATATCAAGGGTTTTTAACTTATATCTCCTGACCAATCGAGTATATTAAAAATGTACTGCCATTGCTCATCAAATGCCGCATCAATGCTTACTTGTTCACGCGTAATAGGATGAATAAAACTTAATGATTTGGCGATAAGCATTAAACGCTTAAAACCAAAGTGATCAATAAAAAATGGATTTTGTTTATTATCTCCATAATTTATGTCTCCAATTATTGGATGACGTAAATGTGCAAGGTGACGCCTAATTTGATGTCTTCGCCCAGTAATAGGCATTAGCTTCACTAGAGAATACCGAACACTATCAAACTTCCCTAATGAAATAGGTAAGCTTGCTTTTTTTATTACACGATAATTAGTTTTTGCCAATTGAGCTGGTTTGTCACGACTGACATTTTTGTCACCAAGTTTATCAAGTTTTTCCTTGAGTGCATGATCTATCAAGATATCATGGTCTGTCATTAGTAAATGCCCACGTACTAAAGCAAAATAAGTTTTTGTTAACTCTGTATTCGTATACGCTTCTTCTTGCTCATTTATATCAGTGCTCATCTCATTTGATTTATTAGCAAAAGCTGTATTCATTTTTTGCGCAACCTCTTTTGTTAAAGCAAATAACAAAACACCTGATGTTGGCCTATCTAACCTGTGTACAGGATAAACGTACTTACCTATTTGATCTCGAACTAACTGTAAAGCAAAATAGATTTCATTTTTGTCCATAAAACTACGATGAACAAATAAGCCTGCTGGTTTATCAACAGCAACGAGGTATTCATCTTGGTAGAGAATAGTTAATATAGGTTTTTCATCGTTTATTTCAGAAACTGGATTATTAAGTTGGAAAGACATAGTCACATTTAAAATTTTGCTAGATAACTCCATTATCTCTATAATGGCGAGCAGACTCAATCCTTCTTTACTTTGGTTTACTAATTCTCCTTATGAATACTATAGACACTATTTCACAGCTTTTGCATTCATCAAACTCTCAATTTCGTCTTTATGATATTGGCCGAAAAATAGAAAAAATCTCAAAAGAACAATTTGAAAAAATTGAACGTAATCAAATACCATACCCAACACCTTCTCAAGGTCACGCATGTATTGCCATTGCTTTCTGGCAAAAGAAATCACCTCAGCCTTTTTTATGGTTATTAAAATTCCCTCTTGATGAACGTGGATTACTGAATCAAGGAGCTAGAAATCACTTTATTGCAATAATCATTGAAGCACTTGGTAGTGATCTAATGCAAGATGCAAATGAAAAACAAGAAGAGTTACTAAAGAGTAACCCTTACCTTTTCACACCTGCACAGTACAAGTTAGCCACATTAAACAGTAAAATTAACTTTGAACTAAAGCAGAAACCTAGTGAATATTTATCACCATTTTTAACATATCTTTCTGATGAAGGTGACTGGGATAATTGGCAGATAGTTGGCGTACAGGGTATTACTGACTTTTCAGTTCGCATCAAAGAGAAAGAAAACAGTAGAAAATTAATTAATGCGCTACCTCACCTTCCTAATGAAGTATTGTTTCCGCTATGTGGTGCATTAGAGAATGAAGATTTACCTGTAGAATTAATTGATACTTTACTAGATTTACTAGAAAAAAACCTGGAGTTAATGAGGGGACATAACGAAAATAATGATAACCTTCTTCAAACCCAACAATATTTACTTCGTAGTTTAGCTAGTAATTGTCATCATATTCACGTTGAAAAATTTATTAACACACTGCTAGCACAAGATAATATCGCTGCTGAGTTATTAATTACACTTTCTGGTCGATGTTGGACTGCGCTTAGTGGCCCTAAAAAATTAATTGCATATTTTGAGCATCTCATCGCGTGTGAAGATCAGGCTCTATTTAATAGTATATTTAAAGACTTGGTAGCAATACCATCAATTCGCCCAATAGTTTTTGAGTGTATGCGCTCACCTAATCGAAGCAATGCTCTATCGCAGGCTATTGGCCAACTATTTAACTAAAGCCTTTTGTTAGGCTTTACTATTCAAGGTATATCTACACACTATGGAAAATATTTACTATTTATTAGTTGTCTGTTTGGTTTTTTGGTATTTTATTTACTTGAGAAAAGTATCTGAAGCGGCGCTTATTCATGCAAATCGATATTGTGAACAAAGCCAGTTACAATTTATTGCTATTGCAAGACGTTCAAGCCGGTTAACATTCAACAAGAAACATGGTCTTGTGTGGTTCAGCTTGTTTGATATAGAGTTTAGCGGCGACGGAGAGTCCAGTAATCATGCTACATTGAGTTTATATGGATTAAAATTGGATAATGTTGATGTTCCTCCTTATCGAGTTTAATAAAATTAATAATTTTCAATGCCAGATTTAATTATATAGGAAGTTATAGTGCAGTTTTTAAAGTCACTTTTTTGTTTACACGGTTTTGATAATAGAACACGTTTTTTTGCGATATCTAGTGGAGTTTATGTTTTATTTAGCATGCTAGCTTCAGCTTTAACCAATAGTATCTTTATCTCTTTAATGCTTTTGGTAGTTTTTTCGATAATACTTGGGTTAACAAGCTTACGTCGCTTACATGATGCGAAGTTCAATAAAAAATGGTTCTTTGCACCAAGCTTAACTTTTACCTTAACAGGTATTATTATTATTTTATCAGAGCAAAGTAGTAGTTATTATTTACTCATTATTCCTACGCTTTGCACTGCGATTTTGCTAACTTACCAAAGCCATACCAAAAAAAAATATATCCTAGGTTATTATGGCCCTGTTGATATGAGCGAATATCAGCAAGATAATAACCAGAGTAAACAATCACAATATCGTATTGAACCTACGCTGGTTAGTAAGAATACAACCAATTATTATTACTCGGAAGATGATGATATTCAGACTTTCAATCAGACAAGTAAAACTGAAAATAATGATCATTCACAAAACCAGAATAGATCTGACAAAGAAACAGATATTGGTGAGTTGATTCGATTAAATCTATTGAATAATAGAAAAGCGCAATTAATTATTGTGGCTGTAATTGGAATAACATTAATTGGTGTTACTACCTCATGGCTAATAAATTACTTAGACTCTTCAGATGACGCCGTAATAAAAGAAGATGATAATAAGCCAAAAAACAGTACTTTTTCTTCTATTTTAAGAAATCATCCTCTCCCTATGCCGGATAATTATACGTTATATTTATCAGACCACTCAGGAATTAGCATCAATTGGCAAGCTGATGAGGTTGAAACATCGCTTTTATGGTCGCAACAAACTGCCCAAGGTGACACAAGCTGTAAAGAAATTAGTTTTAATAAAGGGACACCAATACGAACCTTGTCGGTTCAAGTGGAAAAAAGTGATGGTATTAATACTAGCTATTTTGCTAATTTCTCCCCTCTTGATAGTCAAGAGCTTATTCAAGCTTTAGCATTTCGTGGTGATTTTACTTTATGTGGTTATAATTTTTCTTTGAAAGGTAGTCAAGCTGCATTAGCAACAAATAAACAGTATGCCCAATGGGTTGAATACTAAAGCTAATACAATATAAAAGTATCTTATTAGGTCGATTTTTTGATTACTTATAGCGCTTGATTAAAACTGAAAGCCTATTCCTTTATCAAATAGTTGTTCATAGATACTTTTTATTGCGATAGCATTATCAGTTAATGAATCATCTAATTTACTGCGTTTTTCAAATCCTAAATCACTAATTTGATAATAATAATCTGCATGTAAACCACTTACTTCAAGACATGCTTTAGTGCAAGATAAGTCACAACCATCAATAGCAATAATTGGCCGTCCAGAATTGGCCAACGCCATAATGGGGATAACTTTCCCTGCCACACCTGAAACACACGACATTTCAGCGATACCATCATCATCAAGATTTAATGATATATTATGAGCCATTTCAGCTAAATTAGAACAACCAGAGCAGGCATATACTATAGGTTTACCCTGTTTAGTAATTTTGCTATTTTTTATATTATCTGACACGGAACTAATCTCCTTGCTTAGAAATGATAGCGGCTATTATATGATTGGTCTATACATCATATAAAACGTAACTTCCTGATTCTAACAAGGCCAAAAAAGTTGGTTTTGATTTATATCAACCTTTAGACCAATCAATTAAGAATTAATCTATTTAACCTGATTTTGGCAAAGATAATTTTGATTAATTGGAATACGGAATAATATTATTACAACGGATGTTCTAGTTTGAGAGCTTTCTTTGGTTCAAGATAAATTAAACACTTAAGTAAGGAAGAAAAACGTTACTATGCAGATAAACGTACGAACCGAACGTTCTCCGTAAGTAGCCTTTTTTTGATGAGGCTTTCTTCATTGTTATTAATATTTGTATTTATACCAAATTGACTAAGTTATTGCTCAGTCAATTAAGAACAGAAGGTATAAGTAGGCATTAGAACAAGCCTTAAAGCATTTATTAAGCTTAACCACTTTACTTATACCTGAATGAGTACTTAAAAGCTTAGAGCTTAGTTACAAGCTTTTATTAAAGCTCTAACTTATTATTCTCAAAATATCATCTTGCGTCATAGATCTAATCTTAATCAATGAGATCTATGAAAAAATGTTTACTTTTTAGGTTACTTATAAATATCTTCTGGTTTTAGCTTTAGAACCTGGCGAGATGACTTCTCTGAATTACCTTTACTATTAGGGTTTTCATATATAGCACTAGCATTCGGTCTTGCGCCATCAACCCATGTCTCATTGCTTTTATCTTTAGCTTTAAGGTTATTACTTGAGGTATTGTTATTTTGTGGTCTTCCCTTTTGAGGTTTATTAGCTGAAGAGGTATTGTTATTTTGTGGTCTGCCCTTTTGAGGCTTATTACCTGAAGAGGTATTATTATCTGGATTATGCTTTTCAATTTTTCCAGTTCTAGCAACATGATGTTTTTTATCAATTGCTTGTAATAAATTACGTAAAACTTGATCTTTACATTCTCTATAATGTTGATGATCTGTTCTTCTTGAAAAAGCACTTAATTCAGGTTTGTTTAGACGAAAATCAACACTTGCTAGTAATTCAATTAATTCTTCAGCTTTCAAATTAAGCGCAATTTTTAATTTAGTAAGTACAACATTATTAGTTAAACGTTTTTCAGGGGTTGCCGGAGGCCCTTCTTTTTTACCACGTTTTTCATTGATAAAACCATTTAAAAATGAAGCTAACTCTACATCTTGGCAGCTTACAAAGTCTGCATCATTATCTTTTTTTAACCATTGACTAACTTGCTCTCTTGTAACGATCAGCCCTGCTGATGAAAAAATCGCAATCATCTGTTTATCATTATAATTAAAGGTGTAGCGTAAGCGACGTAGAACATCATTATTGTTCAAAGCATTTCCTAATAAAAAAGTGTGAATACACGGTACGAGATAAATCTATTTTAGCAGTTTTTACTGTTTATTAAAATCTAGATCTATTAGTAGTTAAACTAAAAAATATACCTATTAAAATAAACCAAATAATAGTCATAAAAAAACCAGTACCCTTTTAAAAGAGTACTGGTTTTTTTGACTAAAAAGTTAAAATGTTTTTAATTAAATTGAAACATTTTTACGTCTAGCCGTATCAGTAATAAAGCCTTTCCAACCGTTAGCCGCTTTACGCGATTTAGGGTCTTTTATTGCTTTATTTATAGCGACATAAGCTTGCTTATATTTTTCAAGATAAAAATATGATTCAGCTATACTCATGTATAAACGCCCTTCATTTTTAGCACCTAACTCTATTGCTTTATTTAAAGCCGGAATTGCTTTAGCGAATTGTTCATCCTGCTTCAACAACATACCTTGCTTACTATAATGCCTTGCGTCACCAGTCATCTTAGCTAACTCACCATAATATTTGGCGGCAGTACTAACATGTTGTGCAGCATGCCAAGCGTTAGCTAAAGTTGAAATGTTCTTATCATCTCTTTTAACTAATCCTGAAGCAATATGCTTTTCTAATAATAGAGCAGCTTTATAAGGTGATTCATTAGAAGAGTATAAACTTGCTAATGTTTTAATCTGAGATTCTTTATCAAGAAACCCCTGCTTATAAGCTAGATCAAGTGTTTGTAATGCTTTAGGGTAATCTTCAATAAGTAAATAAAACATTGGTAATTGTGTCCACCAAGTTTTATTTTCAGGGAAGATTAGAATAACCGTTTCCAATACCTTAATTGCTTCTTTATATTTTTTACGTTCATAATAAGAAGTTAATTTCAATATATAAGGATTTTGGTTAGGTTTATTAGCAAAAGCGGCTATCGCATTATCAGCAGGAACAATCATTTTATCTAATTGTTTAAGCTCATAATTTGCTTGGGCGATTTTAACCCAAGTGTCACCATCATTTTTACCAGTAAAATCCATCCAAGTATAATAGTTACTCAATGCACCTTTATAGTCTTTGGTTTGCATTTGCAAATCACCCAATAACTTTAAAGCTTCACCATGATCACCTTCGTTTAAAATATCAGGCGCTATAGCTATCTTAAGGTATTTTATTGCATCTTCTTCATGATCGCCTTTAGTAGCGTACATAACAGCAATAAAACGAGATACATAAGCTTTATCATAATCTTGCTTAGCTTCTATCTCTTTCAAGATAACTAAAGCACCATCAATATCATCGGCTGTATAAGCCTCAAAAGCTTTTTGTACCTTTTTACCAACAGATTGACCAACAAGCTGCGTAGGACGTTTCTTTTTCTCTTCTTGAGCAGCTGCGGCATTAGCATTTTCAGCAAATGGCACTTGTACAATCAATAAAGAAGCAATAACAACTAGAGAAGTTGATACCTTCTTAAAAGACATACTTTCAAGGGTAAATTGTTTCGACATAATTAACTCCCTCCGTCCATTTTAAAGTCTAATTGAACAGTTAAACCTTCTTGTCTTAATGGTTTACCATCAACAACTTTTGGCTTGTACTTCCACTTTCTAAGTGCACGTTTAGCTTCCCTGTCAAATACACGCTTAGGTTCAGCTTCAATCACTGTAACATCTTCAACACCACCAATTTCATTGATAGTAAATGAAAGTTTAACCCAACCTTCTTTACCATCACGAGCTGCTTGAATAGGGTATTTAGGCTCTATTCGTACAATTGGTGTTGCATCACCGTCACGGCCAAAACCTGCACCTGGTGCAGACAAACCTGTTGATGCGCCAGATAATTGTAGTCCTGGCATATTAAACTGCAAACCACCGGTGTCGTTACTTGCTTCAGGCTCAGGAGTCTGTTGCTTTGGCGGCGCCTTAGGTGGAGGCGGCGGTGGAGGCGGAACACGGCGACGTGTTTCTGCTGAAGACTCTGGCGGCGTAGTATTAACTTCTACAATTATACTCTCTTTTGCCTCATCTTTGCTTCTATCACCGCTAGAAACAAGGAAAGCCATAAAAGCAAATAGACCAAAGGTAACTACAGCGCCTAGTAGTATTGATACTAAAAAGCGTCCCATTCTCTACCCCTTCGCTGCAGCAATAGAGATTCTAAGACCACTTCCTGCTTCTTTAATTGCATCCATCACTTTAACAACAACACCATGTTTAGCGTCTTTATCAGCTTGGATAATAATTACATCGGTTGGTTGCTCAGCAAGTAATTTTTCAATCCTTGCGCCAACACGTTCGATGTCAACACGGCCTTTATCTAACCAGATTTCACCGTTATCTTTAATTGCAATAAAGATGTTGGCATTTTTCTGTTTAGTTTGCTGTGCTGCTTTAGGTTTGTTTACTTCAATACCTGCTTCTTTAACAAAAGAAGTAGTTACAATGAAGAAGATCAGCATGATAAATACGATGTCGAGCATCGGTGTCATATCAATTACCGCTTCTTCGTCCTCACGAATTTTTTTACGTGCCATGAAAATATCTCTCTAGTGATGAGGTAAACTGTCAACCAGTTTAGCCTTTGCTAGTTTAACTTGAGCGTCTAGTCTTGAACTAAAAAACACACCAGATAATGCAGCTACCATACCGGCCATAGTCGGAATAGTTGCTTGCGATATACCTGCGGCCATTAATCGCGGATTACCTGTACCTTGTTGTGCCATTGTTTCAAACACGCCAATCATACCGGTTACAGTTCCTAACAAACCAATTAATGGGCACATTGCCACTAATGTTCTGATAGTTACCATGCGTTGTTCAAGCAGTTCGTTTGCTTCGGAAATCCAAGTCTCTCTAATACGATGTGCATACCAAGACGTTGTGTCTGAGCGTGCATCCCAACGAGAAACGATATCGTTTTTCATTGCTGGGTAGACTGCTGATAAGAACCAATAGCGCTCTATCATCATAATCCACATCAATAAGAGTGCAAAGGCAACAACGTAAAGTACGTTACCGCCAGTTGCAATAAAACCCCTGACAGATTCCCAAAGCTCTATCAGGAATAACATTATTTAGACTCCTTCTCAGCAATCGCAGCAATTAAGCCTGCACTTTGCTCGTCTAGTTTTTGTAAAACGCTTTTCGCTTTACCTGCAACAATTGAGTGGATAAGAATAAGTGGCAATGCACAAATCAAACCTAATGCTGTTGTAACTAATGCTAGAGAGATGTTACCCGCCATAATTTTCGGGTCACCAGTACCAAACAATGTAATTGTTTGGAATGTCATAATCATACCGATTACTGTACCTAATAGACCCATTAGAGGAGCTATAGCAGCAAACATTTTGATTAGATTAACACCGCGATCAATCTTAGGTGTTTCACGTAAGATACCTTCATCAAGTTTAAGCTCTAATGTTTCAGCATCAACTGATTTGTTATCATGATAAATTTGAAGTAAACGACCTAATGGGTTGTTACTATTTGGTGTATCAAGGTTTTTCTCTTGAGATTTAATCTTAGAAGTAATGCTACTTAAAACGATAATACGTTCAAGGGCAATCAATAAACCAATAATTAAAAGAACCGTGATAGCGTAACCAACTTCTTTACCTTCATGGAAGAATTCTTCAAGTGTTTTCTTACGTGTTTCTAGTGATAAAATACCACCACGTGAAGGATCCACATATACACCAGCATAACCTGAAGATGTATTAAAGAAACCAGATGCTGCGTTAGCAATATAACCTGCAGGTTGTTTAGCTAATGGCTGAACTTGACCAACTTCATCATTATAAGTTAAGTAACCATTGTCAGATACTAGGTTAAACGTACCAATACGAGTAATAGTTTCTGTAGACTTAGAACCATCTAAGTTTGTTACTTCTGTAGTAAACTTAGATACTTTACCTGATTCAGTCATTTCAGTTTGTAAAGCAAACCATAACTCTTCAAGATCTTCTAAAGCAGGAATCTCTTTTGCGTTTGCGATACGGTTTAATGTCTCACCACGGCCAGGAAATTCTGCACTTACAATAGAAGTAGCGATTTGGCCGTAAGCACCAGCAGCCGCTGCACGAGAAACACCAAACATTTCACCTAATGTGCCTGTAGCATTATCAAGTTCAACTTCTTTTTGTGCTAAAGCAATTTCGTTGTCTGCATATTCTTTTGTTAAACGCGCATTACGAGCATTTTGATTTGCAAGCTCTTTAGTTGCTTTGTTTAAAAGTGCTTGTTTGTCTGCACGTGCTGAAGTGAATTCAGCTTCACGTTTTTTATCAAGTTTAGCTTCTGAAACACGCTCAGACTTAACTTGTTTTAGTAAATCATCTAACTGATTCGCTTGTGTTGTTGCAACTAAACCAGCTGACATTACTACTGCTAGCGTTACAAAATTAATAACTTTTCTCATTATTCTGCCCCTGCTGCAAATACTGGTAATTTAGCTAAATCCATTGGAAGTTGCTTACGCGCCATAGCGATAGCATCTTTAACAGGTTTTAAATATTCATCACCTAACTCTTCCCATGCACGACTTTGGTTATTCCATAACCAAGAACGTTTACCGTCTAGAGATTGTGCAACAAAAGCGATTCTGCCCATATGAACGAAATCAGCTGTTAAGGTAGTACCACCAAAATCCATTTCTGCTTGATAAGCATCAAAGATTGTGCCGTAACCTGCTTCAATTTCATATGCTTCAAGTACTAAGCGAAACTGCTCAGAAGTAGTAACATTTGAATTTGACATTACGTTATGTAAATTAGCAACACGTTCTTGGCGACGTTCAATGTTCATAGGAACATCTAGTTCGATATATTTTTCCAAGGTATCGATCATTTTGTACATCAATGGCACAACACCTTGTTTAATTTTATCAATACCATTAATTTGCTTTTGTAATGATGCAATGTTTGCTTTTTGATCATCAACCATACGTTGAACATGGTCGTTATAGCCACGTAAAACATCAGCTTCATCAACGGTATTACGGTATTCAGCAAGAAGCTCTTGCGTTTGTTCGTAAATAGTGTTGATTTTGGCTTGTGATTTAGCTGACTGCTTGAATATTGTAGCTTCAGCTTTTTGAAGATCTGTTAATGCATCAGCAGCAGCGATATTACTACCTGTTAATGCTAGTGCGCCTACCATTGCCGTAGCGATGAGGCTTTTCTTACTTACTTTGGACATAGTTCCCAACCAATTGCTATTTAAATTTTGATAACAAAGATTTTTGTTACCGCAAATATAAAAATCTGTCGTTTTATTATTTGTAACTTTTTTTTATACAACCTATCAATAATCCCAAATGACAAACAAACTGTCAAGGTGGTAGTTATAAAGTTATTTTATTTATTCGAGTAATAAATAAAAAATATCACAAAATCATCGTTAAATATCTGGATTAATAGATGCTTCAGATTCATATATGGTCTTTTTTGATTATTACTTGAGCAAAAAGGCCCAAAATAGGCACATTTATTTTTGCTATATATGTTTTACTAATTCATTCGTACTAAGTCAACTTTATTTACACTATTTGACTATTAAAAACACGTTACCCTTGGCCAAATTTTGTAATTAAACCTCTAAATGAGTCTTTTTTGTGTGTTATTTAAGCAAATAAGTATATATTTACCATGTTTGAATGTTTTAAAATTTCAGAGAAAATAGTAGTTCATTGAAATCAGGCTGCCATTGAAAATCTTTTAATTTAATTTTTCCGCCAATCACAACGATATCTTCATCTTGTAGCAGCTCCTTTTGTGTTAAAAAAAAAGGACTATTTATTGGAAAAGAAATTTTACCTTGTGAATTAATAACTCTATGCCAAGGCACTAACTTTCCTTGCCAACCACTGTTAGGTATTTGCCCTAACGATTTACCAACTAACCTGGCTCTTCCCGGTAACCCAGCAAGATCTGCGATTTGACCATAGCAAGCAACTTTTCCTGTGGGTATTAGCTGCACCGTTTGCCAAATTTGATCATAATGCGGTTTAATTAACTTGGTATTAGACATTTGCTTCGTTATTGTTGACAATAAAATGACCTATATACTCATATTCAAAGAATACGTTATCATATCAATATAAATAATTATTTCTACAGTACACACACAGTAAGGTTTTAGAACATTTATGAAAATTTGGGTCGATGCAGATGCCTGTCCAGTTGTAATAAAAGAGATACTATTTAAAGCCGCTGAACGAACAGGAATTGAAACCACACTAGTCGCTAATCATCATATTCGTATACCACCGTCACGTGTCATTAGTTTTATGCAAGTCAACTCAGGCTTTGATGTAGCTGATGATGAAATTGTAAAAAGAATAAATACAAGTGACTTAGTTATAACTTCCGATATACCGTTAGCTGACGAAGTAATTAGTAAATCAGCAATCGCTTTAAGCCCAAGAGGTGAGCTTTTTACTAAAGACAACATAAAGTCTAGGCTCAACATTCGTGATTTTATGGATACTATGCGAGCTAGTGGCGTACAAACGGGTGGCCCTCCCCCTTTAAGTCAGAGCGATAGACAGACGTTTGCCAATCATTTGGATAAAATATTAATGCGCCATCAAAAGTCACAATGAATATTACAACCTCTTAATAATAAGCATATTAAAGTGTCATATATATGATTTATGTACTACTTTTAAAATATATTAATGAGTTAAAATAAAACCAACAACAAGAACCAATGATATTTTATCTAGGAGCTTTAAAAATTAAATTATGTTAAAAACCATTTTTATTTCACTCATCATTAAACGTAATAATATTATTAGAAGAAATAATGCATAAATTCACTCCATGTTTAATATTTTCTCTGCTGCTTATTTTTTCTACCTTTATGAGTTATGGACAAGAGATTGCCATAAGTAGTTTACCCCATGAGATAAATAATTATAAAAAGTGGCTTGGAAATAAAAAATGTTCTGATATTCAAAGTTATCAAAATAATTATGCAACAAAAGCGTCAATACAAATAATGATCATTTGTAAGGCTCTTCATCTTGGAGGAATGACGGTAAAACTATCATTTAATTCAATACCAAACTACACAAGAGGCTTATACGAGGCGCACAAAGGGACAATATCAATACCTGGAGATTCAATTTGGCAGCCAGAAATATCTCCAACACACTTTTACATGGCTCCTCCTTTATTCCGGCAAGGAGAATTTCAAAAAGGTTTTTTTGCGCTACCAAAAAAACGCAAAGAAATCGAAGAAAGTATCAAGTTCAATATATTGAAAGGAATATCGCCATTAGAAACTCTAAGAGATCACATCCTTTTAACATCTAAAAATTGGACATTTGATCAAGCAGCAATAAAGGAACTAGGACTAACCTACCTATCAACTACAAAAACAGAACATATGTGTAACATGATTAAATATGGACGAGGTGATATGTATTTTGGTGAGTTAATCATGATTGGCAATAAAAAAATTATTTTTAACTGTAATGGTTTAATTTTAGAACCTATTAAAGGAATAAAAGTCGCATTTAAAGAGTCTCGGCACTTTGTCGTATCAAAAAATATCCCTAACAACAAAGAAATCTATAACGCTCTTCATAAAGGATTAAGTATATTACGAAAATCGGGTGAAATTGAAGACGCTTTTTATCCTTATCCCCACAATAAAGTCATCATTGATAGTTGGATAGATTTATTATCTCGTTCAACCGAGAATAAGCAGATAAAAATGGTTAATTTTCATAAATCATCACTCTTTTAATCTTGCATTTTATGGCGAACTTGGCTGGTACATTCGGCTAAAATAATAGCCCCGGCGGTAGAAACATTCAAAGAGTTACCCATACCAAACATTGAAATATGAATTTGGTGATGACTTAACTTTAACGCTGCTTCGCTAACACCTTTCCGTTCATTTCCCAACACTAATGCACAAGCAGATGGATAAAAAACATCTTTATAATCAACTGACTCATGGCATAGTTCTACACCAAAAATAGTGTAACCAGTATCAATTAACGTTTGTATGCTAGAGCTTGTATTATCGCTGTATTCAATAGATACCCATTTTGCTTCATTTCTAGAGGCTTTTCTTAATTTTTTATCTGAAATAGTTAGCTCACCGCAAACAATTATTTTTTCAATTGCAAAGGCATCAGCCAAACGAATAAATGAACCTATATTATAGCTATTAGTAACATTATCGAGTACCAGTACAACGGGTGTTTTAGGCTTATTTAAATATTCATCACGCGTAGGTTTCGTTTTTCTCAGATCTTCTTTACTAAGTTGTATTTCTAAGGACATACTACTGACTCTTATAATAGACTGAGGCGAATTTTAACTTATCTAGGCTATTTTTGTTAGTTATCTTCGTATAGAATTCGCCAATAACTTAACTTATCAATAGTTAAAATTAAGCCACGAACATGTAGCTGCTTCTTATTCCTTTCTAAAATGATACCAAACAAATGAATGATAAAACGATAGTAACCCACAACGGTAATTTTCATGCTGATGATGTTTTCAGTGTTGCATCCCTTAAAAATATTTTTTCTTCTTTTAATCTTATACGAACGCGTGATTTAGCCGTAATTAGTAAAGCAGATATTGTGATTGATGTGGGTGGTGAATATAACCCTGACACAAATCGTTTTGACCACCATCAACGTGGCGGAGCAGGTGAACGTGAAAATGGCATACCATATTCTTCATTTGGACTAATTTGGCAAAAGTATGGTTTAGAAATATGCCAAGGTAACCAAGAAATTGCCGACTCAGTTGATGCTGGACTTGTATCTACTATTGACGCTATAGATTGTGGACATGTTGAAGGCGTATCTAAAGGTATTAGTCTCAGCCAAACTATTTCAATGTTTAATCCAACTTGGCAAGAAGATAGTCATTTTGATGACTGTTTTAATGAAGCCGTTGATTTTGCATCACGGGTTTTAACACGTTTTATCGCATCTGCAAGTGGTGGCATTAATGCAAAAGAAATTGTCGCTCATGCTATTGAAAATGCAGCAGATCCAAGAGTTATTGTTTTAGAAAAATATACACCATGGAAAAGAACTGTGCACGCACTTTCTGATACAGCACTATATATGGTTTACCCTTCTGAAACTGGCCAATGGCGAATTCAAACCGTACCGGCTGAACTTGGATCATTTGAAGATAGAAAACCTTTGCCCACAGCATGGGCCGGTTTATCAGATGCAGAACTTCAGGCAGTCACCGGCATTGATGACGCTATGTTTTGCCATAATGGCTTGTTCATCGCAGGTACAAAGTCTTTTGAAGGCACTATGAAAATGGCAGCAATGGCGCTACAAGAAGCACCATAATCATTTTGATTGTGACTGTAACAATAAACTTTTAATTTCTGCTAGTTCTTGCTCAAGTTTTTCAATTTGAGCTCGACTTGCAGGCTCACCACCGTCGCCTGTTTCACCATGCAGTTCTGCTCGGTGATTTTCATGCTCTTGACTCATTACTTCAAGCACAGTACCAACCATCATATTTAAGAAGATAAAAGCAGTTAAAAAGATAAAAGTTAAATAGTAGATCCAACTAAAAGGATAAACGATCATTGTTTCATACATGACGTCAGTCCAATCTTCAAAGGTAGCAATCCGGAATAAAGTCAACATAGAAATAGAAACATCCCCCCATAATGTTTCATTAATTTGATGGAAGTACATACTTCCCACTGCAGCATAAATATAAAATATAACAAACATTAATAAAGCAATATAACCCATACGAGGAATTGCTTTAAGTAGCGAATTAATAAGTAACCTTAACTCTGGCACCATAGAAACTAAACGTAAGACCCTAAAAACTCTTAACAACCTAGCTAGTAATACTCCCGAACCGCCCAAAGGAACTAAGCTGCCAATGACGATAAAAGTGTCAAATATATTCCAACCACTACGAAAAAATTGTTTTTTGTTTTGATGCGCAAAAAAACGAATGGTTATTTCAATAACAAAAAAGATAGTAATACATAAATCTAATAACGTGAGTACAGCTATCGCACTCGCGGATAAATTATGAGTTTTTGCACCAATTAATAACGCTGATAACAAAATTACAGCAATAACCACACCCTGGAATAATTTACTTGAATCAATTATTTTTAAGCGTCGCTGAGCTCGAAAAACAAAATTGTCCATATTATCCATTTACTCCTACAGCTTGATCACTTACATAAGGGTTAGTTTTTCGCTCTTGCCCAAAAGTCCCCATGGGGCCATGACCAGGAATAAATCGCACATCATCTCCTAATAGAAAAATATTATTTCTAATAGAATTTATTAAAGTAGCTTTATCTCCTCGAGGAAAATCTGTTCTACCAATAGAGCCCTGAAACAATACATCACCTACTTGCGCTAATTTAGATTCTCGATGAAAAAAAACAACATGCCCTGGTGTATGCCCAGGACAGAAATATACGTCCAAAATGATGTTACCAAAACTCACTTTATCACCTTGTTCTAAAAATCGGTTAGGGGTGAAAGATTCTGCATATGAAAAACCAAAATGTTGCTTTTGCTCTTCAATCAAGTCAATCCAAAACTGATCTTCTTTATGCGGCCCTTCAATTTCAACACCATAGTGAGTGGCTAATGCATGAGTTGCGCCGGCATGATCAATATGAGCATGAGTTAATAATACTTTATTTAAGGTTAATTGATGTTCATCAATGGCATCAATAACTTTATCAATGTCTCCCCCAGGATCGACAACAGCGGCCTGCTTTGTTTCATCACACCAAAATAGGGTACAATTTTGTTGAAAAGGTGTTACGGGAATGATTTGATACTGAAGCATGTTTGTTGGATCTCAACACTAATTCTAAATTTTGCAAATGATAGCATAAATTATTTTGTTGGAAAGTAGCATTAATCGTCTACAAGGATGATTATCCCTTCCCCTTAGCGCTCATACTAGGTAAGCTCACAAACTAATATATGTATTACTAAAAACAATTTATATTCTATGTCGACTTCTAACACTTCTCGTGATTCATTCCATTCTCGTATTGGCTTTGTATTAGCTGCTGCTGGCTCTGCCATCGGATTAGGCAATATATGGGGATTTCCTACTCAAGCAGCTAATAATGGTGGTGGTGCATTTTTATTTGTTTACCTCATTGTGACCTTATTATTAGCCTTACCAGCACTATACGCCGAAGTATATATTGGTAACCAAGCACAAAAAAACCCAGTTAGTGCCCTTGCTGAAGCTTGCGGTAAGCGTTTTAATAAACTAGGTAAAAACGCCGGTATTATTGGCTTAGTTGGTGCAATGATGATGCTTAGTTTTTATAGCATTGTTGCCGGCTGGATGCTTGCCCATGCCTTAAGCGCCTTATTTGAATTAGTCGGCTTCTCTGATTTATCTGCATGGTTATCAACGTCCAGCACATTGCGTAATATATTATTCACACCGGTTTTTATTTTATTAGGAGCTGCAATAATTCATCAGGGTGTTCATGCCGGTATAGAAAGATGGTCAAGCCGTTTAATGCCTTTATTGCTCGTGATGCTAATTGGCCTTATTGTTTATATTCTACAACAAGACGGTGCTGCAGAAGGTGTTGCTTTATACCTAATACCTGATTTTTCACAAGTTACTGATCCTAAATTAATTATATCAGCCATGGGGCAAGCATTTTTCTCATTGTCAATTGGCGTAGGCGGTATGATGGTTTATGGCTCTTATATGAAAAAAGGTGAGAATATTGGCAAGTTAGTTATCTCTATTGCCGCACTTGATACTTTTATCGCTTTTTTAGCGGGATTACTTATTATTCCGGCCTTATTCGTTGCTCAACATGTAGGGCAAGATGTTTTTAACAATGGTCACTTAATTGGCGAAGGTCAGCTTATATTTCAAATTTTACCTTCGTTGTTCTCTTCCATGGGTACTACAGGCTTAATTGTCGCGTTTAGTTTCTTTATTTTATTATCCATTGCTGCACTGACCTCTACTATTTCAACAACAGAAGTACCTGTGTCTTATTTAGTTGAAGATAAAAACTTCAATCGTAATCATGCTACTTGGATAGTTTCTGGTGCTGTATTAATTGCTAGCATGACATTGGTCGCATTTTTTGACGTGCTATTCGGTTTGGTTGTGCAAGCATTAACAACCATTTTACAACCATTAATGTCACTGTTTTATTTCATTGTCATCGGTTGGATTTGGAATAGAGGTAATAAAATCACTGATATTGCTGTGTTGAACAATAATATCAATTTAAAACTATTCGGTTTTTACTTACGCTATATTTGCCCTATTCTACTATTAGTTGTTTTTGTTAATGTTGCATTTTAATACAAAAAACACACATTAGAGTAAACAGTTATAGCTATTTTATATTAAGAAAGTAGTAACAGTAGTAAGCGCTAACTTTTTTCGATCAGGTTGTTTTCTGAATCTTGCAATTCAACCTGTTCAATTTTTTCAAATCGATTGGTAATTTTATCTGCTGAGGTGTGAATTTGTCTAACATCTACAGCAGCCTGATCAATATGTTTTGCTAAATTAGCAAACCGACCTTTAAAACGGTCAAAATCTTTGGCTAAATCAGATAAATGCGCTTGAATAATATGAACCTGCTTTCGTGTTGCTTCATCTTTTAATACTGACCGTGCTGTGGTGAGTATTGCCATTAGTGTTGTAGGAGAAGCTAACCATACGCGCTTTTTATTAGCGTAATCAACTAAATCACTTTGATGCCCATGAATTTCAGCAAAAATGGCTTCTGCTGGAATAAACATGATTGCACCGTCGGCGGTTTCTTTATCAATTAAATATTTATCACTAATATCGTTAATATGCTTTTTAATATCAACTTTAAATTGTCGTTGCGCTGTTTTACGATCTGACTCTGCTAATTCAAAGTCCATCATTTTGCGATAACTTTCTAGTGGAAACTTAGCATCTACGACTACGTTTCCTGTAGGCTCGGGTAAAAACAACACGCAATCGGCAATTTTACCATTTGATAAAGTGTGTTGAAGTTTAAAACTTTGCTCGGGTAGCACGTTACGAATTAAACCACTTAATTGTACTTCCCCAAAGGCTCCTCTAGAGCGCTTATCATTCAACACTTCTTGCAAGCTAACAACATTCGTTGATAATTCGGTAATTTTCTTCTGCGCATCATCAATCAATGCTAGTCGTTGTAAAATATCACTAAAGGTTTTAGTTGTTTTTTCAAAACCTTCTGCAAGTCGCTTTTCTACTTGACCACTAATTTCTTGCAAACGTTTATCTGTCGCATTAGTTAACACATCAATACGTTTAGTCATTTGTTCACTACTTTGTATTAATGATTTACTCAACTCTTCTCTGTTCGCCTGCGTCGTTTTATTTAAATGACTAATTAACTGATCTAATGTTTGATTTTGATTTTGACTTAACGTTTGATTAAGTTGATCTTTTTGACTTCCTAACTCTCTTAGTAACTTCAAGCGAAGATCAGCCATCTGTTGGTCAAAAGCGCTAGACAACTGTAATTGTTGTTTGTCGAAAAGTTGTATAAGCGCACTGTTTTGTGAAGATGAAGCTAATTCAAGCATGGCACTTATTTGGGAAATTTGATGATTTTGTTTTAAATTTTGTCTAAAAACAAACAGTAACGATAAAAGCAAAACAATAAGTGTGAGATAAATAGCAAGCTCTGCAATTTCTGCTTGTTGCAAGAATAATAACATTAAAAACCTTTAACACTGTAAGTATAAACAGTTATTTAAACATAAGTTTTACTTAGCTGCTAGTTATTTATATTGATCCTTTTTGGTATATCTTAAGTATTGAATAAAGCACTCAGAATGTAGTAACTAAAGTAGTAATGAAAATAGTAAACAAGTTATTACACATCGCTATAATAAAGCATAAACGCTAATAGCACTTTTGCATCAATTAATGATAAAATATCGGAATTATTATTAAGCAGTAAAGTAACGACGAATACAACTCAAGTTACTAATTGATCCTATTACCTTTTGTAGAGAAAAACATGAAAACCCATTTCGACGAATTATTAGATTTCCCAACAGTATTAAATTTTAAAGTAATGGGTGTTGCCTGTGACGAACTACCCGATTTAATTATTGCAGAATTACAGAAACATACTCCGGGTGATTATACGACTAGAATAACCCCTAGTTCTAAAGGTAATTACCACGCAGTTTCACTTCCTGTAAGAGTTACGAGTAAAGAGCATATTGAAAAAATTTACGAAACTTTAAATGCAATAGAACAAGTGCGTTACGTTTTATAAAAGTACAAAGTACTTTAACTTTCTGTGAGATTTGTCGTGTCCGACTCTGCCGTAACAGTAAACAAAAATAACTTAATTGTTCGACAATTAAATACTATGGATTACAGTAAAGTTTGGCATGCTATGCAAAATTTTACTGATAATCGTGATGACCAAACAAGTGATGAACTTTGGCTGGTCGAGCATCCCCCTGTTTTCACACAAGGACAGGCAGGAAAAGCAGAACATTTGCTAATGCCTGGCGATATCGAAGTTGTCAAAGTTGACCGAGGTGGCCAAGTGACTTACCACGGCCCAGGACAGCAAGTTATTTATTTTATGATAAATTTACGCCGTAGAAAAATAGGCGTTAGACAATTAGTCACGCTAATTGAGAACGGGATCGTTGCTTCACTTAACGACTTTGATATAAAAGCTTATCCAAAGCCTGACGCACCTGGTGTTTACGTAAACGATAAAAAAATTGCTTCTCTTGGATTAAGGGTCAGAAAAGGTTGCTCTTTTCATGGCTTAGCACTCAATGTGAATATGGACCTATCACCTTTTTTACGTATAAACCCATGCGGTTATGCTGGCCTTGAAATGATTCAAACATCTGACATTCAGGGTCCACAAAACATGACTGATGCTTGTGACGCATTAGTTAAACATTTAATCACTCTGTTAGAAACCGACGAAGTGAGTTACCAAACAGGATTACCGAGCAATTATGAGCAACAACATGCCAACTAGCGACAGCAAAATAATAGAAGTTAACACTGCGGTAAAAAAATCATCAAGAATGGCACCGGGTACAAAGCTACGTGATGCTGATAAGTTAGCGCATATCCCTATTCAAGTTGTTAGTTCAACTAAAGAAACCATGCTGCGTAAGCCGAGTTGGTTACGTATTAAGTTACCACGTTCAAGTGAACGTATTGATAGCATTAAAGCTAATTTACGTAAAAACAATCTTCATTCAGTCTGTGAAGAAGCCTCGTGCCCTAACTTGTCGGAATGTTTTAACCACGGCACAGCAACCTTCATGATTTTAGGTGATATTTGCACACGTCGTTGTCCATTTTGCGATGTTGGTCATGGCCGTCCATTAGCGCCTAATAGTGATGAACCTAAAAAGCTAGCGAATAGCCTTAAAGATATGGGCTTAAAATATGTCGTTATCACATCCGTTGATAGAGATGACTTACGTGATGGTGGTGCACAACAATTCGCTGATTGTGTGAAAGAAATCGGTGAGCAAGCACCAGAGACTAAAGTTGAAATATTAGTACCTGACTTTCGCGGCAGAATGGACAAAGCGCTTGAAATTTTAAATCAACACCCTCCTCATGTATTTAACCATAACATGGAAAATGTGCCACGCCTTTATACTAAAGTTCGCCCTGGTGCTAACTACCAATGGTCTTTAGACTTACTAAAACGCTTTGGTGAAGCTAATCCTACTGTTCCGACTAAGTCAGGCTTAATGGTCGGTTTAGGTGAAAGCAACGACGAAATTTTAGCAGTTATGCAAGATTTGCGTGATCACGGTGTAACCATGTTAACCATTGGGCAATATCTACAACCAAGTAAAGACCATTTAGCCGTTGAACGCTATGTGCATCCTGATGATTTCGCGATGTTTGAACGTGAAGCGAAAAAAATGGGTTTTGTTCATGCTGCATGTGGCCCACTTGTTCGCTCTTCATATCATGCTGATAAACAAGCAGCCGGTGAAGAAGTTAAATAAATATCAATTAACTTAAACGTTTTTACTTTATAGCACCATAACGAGAATACTATGTCAGTCTACTATACGCTGTGCTTTCTTGCAGCGGCAGCGATGCTCATAGCCTTTATCAATAGTAAAATTGGTAAAATGCAAACGACTATCGCTATTACGGCAGGATCAATGATTCTGTCTTTGTTGATTCTATTTTTTGGCCAAAATGAATGGTTCAATCTAAAGCAAGTAGCAACTGAAACAATGACAAGTATCAACTTTGAAGATTTTTTACTTAAAGGGATACTCGGATTTCTATTGTTTGCTGGCGGATTAGGCATTAAGTTGCCTAACCTTAAAGATCAAAAGTGGGAAATTACCGTATTAGCGTTAGCTGCAACACTTTTTTCTACCTTTTTCATTGGCTTTTCCCTCTATGCTATTTGCCAATTAATCGGCATTAATTTAGATTTGGTGTACTGTCTATTATTTGGTTCACTAATTTCACCTACTGACCCTATTGCGGTTTTGGCTATTGTTAAAAAGTTAGATGCCCCTAAACGTATTTCCACCCAAATTGAAGGTGAGTCACTCTTTAATGATGGTTTTGGGCTAGTCATTTTTGTCACCCTATTTACCATAGCTTTTGGGCAAGAAACACCTACATTAGGCAGTGTTTCTCTATTGTTTGCTCAAGAAGCGCTTGGTGGCATTGTTTACGGATTTTTATTAGGTCTACTTTTTCATTATTTAATCAGCGCGACTAATGATCATTCTATGGAATTGTTATTAACGATTGGCATTCCTACGGCAGGCTATGTATTTGCCGATATTATTCATGTATCAGGACCGTTAGCAATGGTTGTGTCGGGAATTATGATAGGAAACTGGACACGATTTGTTGGCTTTTCAAAAGAAAGTGAGGAGCATCTGGATCATTTCTGGGAACTAGTAGATGAGTTTTTAAACGGTGTACTATTCTTATTAATTGGTCTGTCTATGCTGCTGTTTAAATTTCATGCCGAAGATTGGATCTTAATGACTATTGCTATTCCTTTAGTGCTACTCGCACGCTACCTTAGCATTTTCACTTCTTATATTGGTTTTAAATGTTACCGTAGCTATAACCCTTGGTCAGTAAGAATACTCACTTGGGGTGGATTAAGAGGTGGTTTAGCATTAGCTATGGCACTTTCTATTCCTCCGGGTGTATTAGTCATTCCTGATAAACAAATAGATGTCAGAGAACTTATTATGGTGATGACTTACTCTGTTGTTGTATTTTCGATTCTTATTCAAGGTTCAACCATTACTGCCTTGATTGATAGAGCAAAGAAAGCTGAGAAAGAATAAAACACGAAGATGCAGATAGCACATAGAAAGAACTTTACTTTAAAAATATCTTTGTTGATAACGCAGCACATATTTAAACAGAGGCTTTTAGATAAAACTAGCGCTGAGCCTAGTATAGAACAGTATAAAACTTAGCGGCGTGCTGATAAGCAAACGATTAACGAAAAAGTAAATGAATATTACTAACGGTAGCGACTACTTAATATATCGCTACCGTCTTTCACACTTCTCATTATGTAAACAGTAAAACTCTCAAATAAAACATCAACTAGAAAACGGTTTTTTTAGTGTTGTAAAAACATAAACTTCGCTACAAAAAATGCTGTTAGCGCCCATACCCCACCCGATATTTCATTAGACTTACCTGCCCTTAGTTTAAGCACTGTATAAGTAACCTGAGATCTGGATAAGGTGCGGCATTTTAAGCACTCATAATGGACTGTTCCCTATCCGATAACTTAATACACGGCTTTTGTCTTTTTAAACAATAAGCAACTATTCCTGAAATTACATTAAGCATAAAACCTGTTTCACTACGATGGCGGCTGTGCTCTATTTGAGATATGTTTTTAAGTTGATCATTCACTGTCTCTATTATGTATCTCTTTGATAGCATTGCCCGATCAAAGGCTGATATTACTTTAGCTTTCATATTTTTTCGCACGGTCGTCACTAAGTCAATATCTGATTCCTTTAATGTCTGGCTCAAGTTTTTTCCAATGTATCCCTTATCTGCATATAGCTTACCAGTAAGATTTTTACATAAGTCAGGTATTGGAGTTCGGTCATTTGTATTGCCCGGCGTAATATTCAAAGCAAGGATTTCACCTTTATGATTAATCAATAGATGAAGCTTAAAGCCGAAAAACCAGCCCATTGTTCCTTTTCCTCGCTTAGCCGTATCTGCAAATACACGGTTACGTGGAATACGGATATTGTGACATACCTTTAGGCTTGTAGAATCTACAAATGCAATTCCTGTTGGCTCACCTTTCACCGTTTGAAAGTAAGCACACATTGGTACAATAAGATCTGACATTGTATTGATGAAACGAGTGTAGCTGAGCAGCTCTGGGAAATCATCAGTCCAGTATCGTTGGACTAAACCAATATAGAAGTTTTTGAAATCTCTATGATTTGACTGATGAAATGCAATCATAATGCTCATTCGCTCGCTGGTAGACATTTTCGAACTACGTCTACGCTTGCGAGTACCGTCTGATAGCAATTGTGCTTCCCATTTAGGTGAAAATTGATGACAAAAATCATCGACATCACAAAATATTTCCACTAAATTATCCATCTGCCCACCTTATTTGCTTTCAAATCGTTTCTTGGTCGAAAGATCTGATCGCTAGGTGGGTATTTAGTTCAATTTTTTATCTTCTTATCCAGAATTGAGGTTAAGTAATAAAACCAAAGGCAATACCGTTTGAAATAGAGCAGGTAAACGCCATCATCACTGTTGTACACACGGCTGGTGCATTTTCTGTTAAGTTATCCCAATATAGACCTCTTAAAGAGCTCATCATCAACATAGCGACATAGATAAGTGCACCATCAACAATTGACGTGGTTTAATTGATTCGACTACCCCAGTTAAGGAATAATGAACTTAACCGGAGAATGAAAATGACAACACGTAAAAAATATTCCAAGGAATTTAAACTTGATGCTATCTCTTTAGTCAGAGATCAAAACATTAGTATTTCTGAAGCTAGCAGGAATCTAGGGATTGGAAATCAAATGCTCGGCCGCTGGATCAAAGAAGCTGAAAATGAAGATGGTCAAGCTTTTCGAGGTAATGGAAAACTGACACCCGATCAAGAAGAAAATCGTCAATTAAAAGCGCAAGTCAAACGCCTAGAAATGGAGCGCGATATATTAAAAAAAGCGACGGTCTTCTTTGCAAAAGAAACGAAGTAAAATATTCGTTTATTACCCATCATAAGAAGATCTGGTCAGTGGTATTAATGTGCCGCGTATTGGGCGTGAAAACTAATAATTATTATAGTTATCAGAAACGTAATACAAGTAAAAAAAATAATGCAACACATCAAGAAATGATTGAGTTAATAAAGGATATTGCCAAATTCAGTGACAATACTTATGGCGAAAGGCGTATTAAAGCGGTACTGAATGCTTTGAGTTTTCCTATCAGTCGATGGAAAGTAGCCAAATTAATGAAAGAGGCAAATGTTTGGGTTCGCTATAAAAAGAAATATAAAGTCACTACTAATAGTGATCATAATAAGCCACTTTATAAAAATGAACTTGAACAAAACTTTACCACAGAGCAAGCAAATCAAGCATTTGTCGGTGATATTACTTACATTTGGACAGCAGAAGGTTGGCTCTATTTAGCCGTTGTTATTGACTTGTACTCTCGTAAAGTTGTTGGTTGGAGCATGGGTCGAGAATGAAAGCTCAACTTGTCTGTGATGCACTAACAATGGCTATTTGGCAAAGAAGCCCTGAGAAAGGACTTATTGTTCATTCCGATCAAGGTGTTCAATACGCAAGCCACCAGTATAGACAATTACTCAATAACAATGGCTTTATTGGTAGTATGAGTAAGAAGGGTTGCTGTTGGGATAATGCCGTTGCCGAAAGCTTCTTTGGCAGCCTAAAGCAAGAGCGTGTCCACTGGAAAAATTATGAAACACGCTATGAAGCTCAACAAGATATAATGAATTACATAACCATGTGGTACAACAGTAACCGACTACACTCTTACTTAGGGTATCAAAGCCCTAATGATTTTGAATTGAAAATTAATGAGTTAGAAAAAGTAGCTTAACTAGGGTGTCTGAATTTACTTGACCAGGTCAGGGATATATCTATTGATAATATTACGCTAACGAAAAATCCTTCTTATTACTTGAATTCAAGAGAACAAAGTCTTTAGCTTTCATTCTTTATTATAATGCCACGAAATATTGTAGTGATAAACTTATTCCCCATTCCCACAAAAAACCAAAGGGTAAGAGTATTGCTGCTATTACCCTTTTTAGTCGATATTAATGTTAGCCCGAGTCACATTATCCTACCCCTATTTATATTAAACATACGTAAGCTGAGACATTTAAACAGTAAACTTACAGCCTAAATGTCGATTAGAAGTGAATATATTTAGTGTTGTAAAAACATAAACTTCGCTACAAACAATGCTGTTAGCGCCCATACCCCACCCGATATTTCATTAGACTTACCTGCGCCTAGTTTAAGCACTGTATAAGTAATAAAACCAAAGGCGATACCGTTTGAAATAGAGAAGGTAAATGCCATCATCACTGTTGTACACACGGCAGGAGCATATTCTGTTAAGTCATCCCAATCTAGACCTCTTAAAGAGCTCATCATCAACATAGCGACATAGATAAGTGCACCATCGACAGCAAATCCAGGTAGCATTTGTGCAAGTGGTAAGAAAAACATGCCGGCAAAAAATAACAAACCAATGGTTACTGCGGTAAGTCCTGTACGACCACCAACAGAAACGCCTGCAGCCGATTCAACATAAGAAGTAACAGGCGAACAACCAAACGCAGTACCAATAACTGATGAGATAGAATCAGCCTTTAAGGATTTATTCAATCCTTGGATTTTACCGTTTTCATCTTGTAAATTTGCACGTTCAGCAACCCCCATAAGAGTTCCTGCAGTATCAAAAATATTAACAAATAAGAAGGTAACAATCACAGGGATTAAGGCAACTTGAAAAGCGCCAGCAATATCAGCTTTCCACAAAATAGGTTCAAGTGCAGCAAAATCAGGTACAGCCAATAAGCCTTTATAACTCATAAACCCTGAAGCAGGTGCAAATGACTTAGCGGCTTCAGCAACAACAAAAAAGTCTGTAGGTAATACCCAAGTCATAATAAATGCTACCAATGTAGTCACGGCAATACCAATTAATACAGCACCAAAAACGTTACGATAACTAAGAACAGAAATAAGTAAAAAACTAAGAAAACCTAAAGCAGGTGCTTCGGGACCAAAAGCACCAAAGCCAAAATGAGTTAAATCAGCAATAGCCACAATATTATCAGGATCAGCAACAACAAGGCCGGTAAAACGTAAACCAATAAAACCAAGAAAGAGCCCAACACCAGCTGTCATCGCCAGCCGTAAACTCATCGGGATACTCTCTAGCATCCATTCTCTAAGCCGAGTAACACTCATTAACACAAAGAGTACACCTGAAAGGAACACTGCTCCTAATGCAATTTCCCAGCTATATCCCATACTGCCAACAACAGTAAAGGTAAAAAATGCATTTAATCCCATACCTGGTGCAAGGCCTACTGGCCAATTTGCGTACATGCCCATTAAAATCGTTGCTATAGCAGCGCCAAGACATGTTGCTAAAAATAAACCATCAAAGGGCATGCCCGATTTAGACATAATTATTGGGTTTAAAAACATAATATAAGACATAGTTACGAAGGTAGTAAAACCGGCCATAACTTCTATTTTAACTGTAGTTTTATGGGAAGATAATTTAAACCACCGTTCTAAAAACCCAACACTTTTTACTTGTTTTTCATTAGTGTTACTAACTTTTTCCATAACTACAGTTCTCTTATTTATTTGTAAATAATATTTTATTTTTAAAGTGTGATTTTTTGCTGTAGGGATAATTATAAAAGAATAAGTTTAGTTTAGGGTCATTATATTAATGAGTCTGAGTGTAACTATCTTCTTAGTAACCGAATTAAAAATCAATAACTTATAAATACTTGTTAAAATTCCACAGAGTAAAACAGCACAAATTACATTAAATAATCAAACCTGATACGGCAATGAATACTTATTCATAACTTTTTATGCCTTATGTAACGTTTGCTGATGAAGTATTTACTTGTGAGGGTAATAATCGACATTATTCGACACACTACCATTTTTTATGCCACTAAGTAACTATAACAAAATCACAAAATCTGACACACATGTCAATATTTTTATCTTGTTTAATAGATGAGAATTATTGACCTATTGAGTGAAATAAAATCATTTATAAACATTTATACACGTGATAACTTATCGAATACTATCCGGTGCTCGCAAATTAAAAACTATGCTGTAAACGATATAAGTAAGTAAGTAAGTAATCAACGTATAGTGCCTTAAAAAATAATTAAAGGAAAAATATGCCTCCATCATTAAAAGCTTTAGTCAGTGTAATATTACTCGCTGCTCAATTAGTACTTTGTCAAGAAAGCTCAGCTAAGTCATTACCCAAAATAGACCACACTAACGAAAAATGGTTTAATGACTTCAAAAGTAAAGCAACAGATAAGCAGCTTTATCAGTTTTTATATAATATGCCTAAAGGTGCTGATTTACATCAACATTCTAGTGGTAGTAACTTTCCTAGCTGGTGGTACGAAATCGCGACGAATAGCGAACTTAATGGCGGTTATAGTTATTATACCAAAGTGGCATTAAATTTATGTAATGGCTATGGTCAGAATGCATTTGGCTTTAGCTCTCCTATGTTAACCTTTGTTAATATAAGTGCTCATACTTATCATCAGCTAAATGCATGTGAACAAAAAAATTATAAAGCACTGTCATCTTTAACAACTACCGAGAAAGAAGCGTGGCAGCAAAGTTTATGGTTAGATAAAGATTTTGAAGGACGTGATGAGTTTTTCCAAGCTCACTGGCAACGCTTAAATGAACTAACCAGTAACCCATATATAGCCGCTGAATTATTTGTTCGCAATATGAAATCGTTTTCTGCCGAAGGCGTTATCTATCTTGAAAGTCAATTCAATGTATCTGCCTTTATGACGCCTGACGGTAAGCCACAAACACAAGAAAAAGCCTTAATAATTCTTAAACAACGATTGGCTCAAAAAGATGCAATGGAAACAGGTGTAACAGTAAAATTGATCTATCAACTTTTACGATTTTCACCTATTGCAGAACAACAACTAACCGATATTTATAAGTTTGTTGATAAACATAGAGACATTTATGTTGGCATTAACATGGTCGGCAGAGAAGATAATGGAAAAGGCCACCCACTAAGGTTTTTATCGACTTTACGCGAATTAAGACAACAATATCCAGCCATTGCATTAACCATTCATGCAGGCGAAATTGATGAACCAAATTTCCATATTAGAGATACCTTACTATTGGGCGCAGATAGAATTGGCCATGGTGTTAATTTATTAGGTGATCCACAAACGCTACTGTTAATGCGTCATAACCATTACTTAATTGAAATTAATTTGATTAGTAATTTATTATTAGAATACATTGACGATTTTAAAAATCATCCCTTCCCTGAGTACTTGCGCACTGGAATACCTGTTGCTTTATCAACAGATGATAGAGGGATGTTTCATTCAAACTTAACTGATGAATTTTTTGTTGCAGTTAAATCATTTAATTTATCTTGGCAAGAAGTTCTAAAGTTGAGTAAAAACTCGCTTGAATATAGTTTTTTGAACATTGAAGACAAGCAAATGGTTAGTGATAAGTTTGACCAGAATATAAAATCATTTGAGCAAAGCTTTAAAAATAATGGTGTTGATAGCTTAACTAAGTCAGCAGTTTTAAATGAATTTATTCGTCGTCAATACCCACAGCTAAACCAGTCTATCAATTAGGATATTTTTTATGTACAAAAAATTGCACTACAATAAGTTAATTGTTAGCTTATGCTTTACATTGCTTTCATTTACGACTGTACAAGCCAAACAACCATATTCACAGGTAGTGGCTGATGCAAAATTAATTGAAGTATCTGATACCATTGTTCTTAAAAAAGGTGAAGCATCACAAAAAATAACAACTGAGACTGAATATAATAGCGAAGAAGAAAAGTCAGCTATATTATTATCTAAACTAGGTTGTCTCCCCCAAAAAGAGGTTAATCAATTACAACAAAGCACTGCATTAGAAAATTGTGCTGCTCTTAAGCCGTTAACAATTGATTACCCAACAGTACCTACGTCACTGACATCATTATTGAATCAGCTATTAGATGAAAATATAGTTGAAGGCTACAATATTAAAGCCCAAACAATGGCGTCATCAAGTGAATCTGGTGACAATGTTATCCTTTATGGTCATAGCTCTTTGGTACATGCAAAGCAACTCATTAGCCTATTAACAATTAACAACGTTGACTTCACTTGGCAATTAATCGCAAAAAGTTCAGCCTTCAATATTCGTGAAAATTGGCAAGATACTAAAACCGAGGAAAAAACATCAAGCATTAGAACAGCCCAAGAGTATGATCTTCGATTCAACTTCGCTAATCAGACTGAACAAAATACTTTTATGCCGTTAATTAATCGATTTGCAAAAAAAGATAATGAAGGTCAAACGGGTTTAATTATTGATGCCTGGTGGCAACCGTTTTATCGCACTTTTCATCCACAAGATTCTTTTGTTGCGGTAAAAAGAATATCGCTACAGGCCGATGGTTTCATCGCCTCAACACTTGTATTAATACCTAATCTAAATAGCGTACTTAAGAAAATTAATAACACCTTATCTCAAACAAACATGAACCTATCGCTTTCAAGCGAAGATGTTTGGGTAAACCCTGCCTTTTATCGCTACCTCAATGGCGACTATAAATAAGACCTCCTTTTTATAAGTTAACGGTTATCAACATAGTTGCACCAGTTATAAGTTGGTGCAATTGCTCCAATCTAGTGCTGTATAAATTTCCTTCAATAATTAATGAAATAAACAAAAATTCAGAACTAAAATAAAATCCAATAAAAACATAATCTTAAATAAAAATAAAAAACTGACACTTAAGTCAACTACTTGGCATTAATTCTGCTTTATTAGTTCATATAATAATAAAAAATAAATACTGCTAATAATTTATTTAGCGTTCTGAAAAAATTTTAAGGGAAACACTCTGACATGACACTACGTAACTACAAAACCACTTATCTTGCTTCTGCAATTGCATTAAGCCTTAGCTTAACTTCAAATGTATTTGCAGCAGATGAAGAAACCAAAGAAATTGATGAAAACATTGAAAAAATTGAAGTAAGGGGTTCCCTAGGAAGTTTACCTGGTCAAGCGGTTGAGTCAGTTTTTGGTTTTGGTGAGTCAATTCTAGAAACACCGCGCTCTGTCTCAACAATTAGTAATCAACAAATGGAACGTTTTGCCATCACTGATCTTGATGAGTTAGTTGCGTTTTCACCCGGTACTTTTACGCAATCATTCTTTGGTGTCGCTGGTTCTTTAGATGTACGTGGTACACCCGGTGAAAACTACTTTAGAGGTGTTAAGCGTCTTGATAACCCGGGTAATTTCCCTACCCCTATTGGTGCCTCAAGCAGTGTTGATATTGTTAGAGGTCCAGCATCTCCTATTCATGGCCCCTCTAAAATTGGTGGCTATTTAAACTTTACCCCTAAGTCTTCTCGTGCGACTGGTGGACAATACCTAGATGAAAATAAAGGTGAGTTCTCAGTAACTACCGGCAGCTGGGATAAAAGCGTAATAACAGCTGAAGTTGGCGGCCCTGCAGAAATAGCTGGTAAGGAAATGGGTTTCTACCTTTATGGTGAAGTTGAAAATTCAGGTAGCTTCTATGATAACTCAGGAACAGATCAAACTATATTTCAAGCTTCTTTTAATGGCGACATTACCGATAATTTCCGTTTTGAAGTTGGTGGTATGTACCATCTGTATGATGGTAATCAAGTTGCAGGTTGGAACCGTTTATCACAAGACCTTATCGATAATGGTACCTACACTACGGGCACATCGAAGCCTTTAGATACTAATGGTGATGGCTCTATTTCACATCAAGAATACGGTGCTGTTAACTTAGCAGGTAATAGCTTCTTTTATGTTCCTGCATCCTCTTTTAATGACGCTGAAGTAACTGAAGCGATGATGCTAGAGAACGCTGGTACAAGTACACTATCACATAATCAAGTACTAACCGCTGCTGACGATCAGCTTAAAAACACCGCTGTTACGCTATATTTTGATATGTTTTATTACACTGATAATGGGTGGGAAATTAAAAACCAATTATTTTATGATGCCTATGACAATATCAATGAAAACGCATACGGCTTTGCTCAAAAGCACGATAGCTATGTTGTGGAAAATAAACTCGTATTTTCAAATGAATATGAGTTCGATTCATTGATTGCACAAGTGCAAATATCACCGTCAATTAGATACACTAATTTCGAACATGCGGATGATTTTACCAATGAATACTTCAATCGTCGTGATCTAACAATGCCTTCAACTGCATTAGATCGTCGTTTACTGGCAACAAGAATTGATAAAGATTACGACAATTATGATGTAGGTAGTTATACCGATTACGGTATTGCCGCTATGTCAAATTTAAGCTGGGATTGGGGTTTAAATGTCTTATTAGGTCTTCGTTACGACACTATAGATATTGAAACAACCAGACTTGATTATAAATTATTAGGCTCTGCTGACTCATACGATACATCTAATACTACTGACGCGAGTAAAACAGAAGATGGCGTATCTTGGAATACCAGTATTTCATACAAATCAGACTTTGGCTTAGTTCCCTATATTACTTTAGCTGAGCAAGGAACACTTGTTGCAGGTCAAGGGGCAGAAATTGGTGTTGCTCAGTTAGAAAGTGGTGCTTTTGATGTTTCAAAATTAACCGAATACGGTGTAAAAGGTAGCTTTTTAGATGAAAGCTTATACTTTGCATTATCATTTTATGAGCAAGAACGTACTGATTACAATGCACAATCAATTACTACTAACGCCACTACGCGTAATGAAGGTACAGAATTTGAATTACGCTGGGTCTTCAGCGAGCAACTTGTTTTAAGTGCTGGTTACACAAATCTTAAGGTTTATAACTTAACAGCAATACAAGATGGCAGTCAGTTTGGCTTCTTAGGTGCTGAAGATCTAGTGAACTTAAGTGACCCTGCACTCATCTATGGCGGTAATGTTATTGGTTTAACATTAGTTGGCGATGAAGAAGGAGGACGTAAAGCAGGTATGCCTGAAGATATATACAGCCTTACTGCCACTTATGATTTCCAAAATGGTTTTGCTGCAAATGCCAGTGTTGTGAATGCAAGTTCAACCTACTCAGGTTTCTCACAAGCAGTTGAACTTCCTTCATATACATTAATTAATGCTGGTGTGTTTTATGATGCAGAAACTTGGACAGCAAGCTTTACCGTTAAAAACTTAACCGATGAAAAATACTACCGTGCTAACTTCCCAGATTTATTTGGTGGACAAGTAGTATTACCTGAACTTCCACGACATGTTCAAGCGAAATTTAGTTATAAATTCTAACGTTAATTAATTAACGTTAGTGTCGTCAAAGACTCATACTCAATATACGAATATGAGTCTTTTTTTAAGCTGCATAAAGAAAATATATCCCTATTTTTTATCTTTACTATAGAGAGACCCAATGAAATATTTATTACTTCCAATAACCTTACTCGGTTTGATGTTCACCCTATCTAGCTGTGGAGCAGTAAAAACTGCCACGCAAGACTCTACAGTGAAAGTTATAGAAGAAACTAAGCCAATTCAGGTAAAAGTTGTTGTGGTTAACATGTTTGAAATTGGTGAAGACGATGACGACAAAGCTGGCGAATTTCAATTATGGAAAGAAGGACAAGCCTTAAATAAACGCTTTGCCTTTCCACAGTCTCACCATGATTTATATTACAACGAAGAAACTGGCGTTTTAGGCATGGTAACTGGAATGGGAACTGCTCGTGCTGCTTCTTCAATTATGGCTTTAGGTCTTGATCCTCGCTTTGATCTCACCAAAACATATTGGTTAGTCGCGGGGATTGCTGGTGTTGATCCACAAGATGCATCAATAGGATCGGCGGTATGGGCAACGTGGTTGGTTGATGGTGATTTAGCGCATCAAATAGATGCACGTGAAATACCAGCAGATTGGGATTCTGGTTACTTCCCACTTTTCTCACACGCCCCATACAAAGGTAAAACGGCAAAAGATACTAACCATCAATCAGCAGGTGAAGTGTATAAAATAAATGGCGAATTAGCTGAGTGGGCATATCAATTAACTAAAGATACTCCATTAACTGATTATCCTCGTATGCAAACGTTAAGAGCTAAATACGTTAATTATCCAAATGCCCAACGTCCTCCCTTTGTATTAAAAGGCGACCACATGGCAGCGGCTACTTTTTGGCATGGAAAATTAATGAATAATTGGGCAAATTCATGGTCAAAATTCTGGAGCGATGGTCAGGCAAATTTTGTGACTTCTGGCATGGAAGACACTGGAACTTATCAATCTTTAACCTATTTAGATAAAGCGGGTAAAGCAGATAAAAATCGCTTTATGGTACTTAGAACAGCCAGTAATTACAGTATGCAACCCGATAGTTTAACGGCTGCAGAGAATTTAAAATTGGAAAGTGGTGAAAATGGGTATGCTGGGATGCAATCATCTTTAGAGTCTGCTTACGCTGTCGGCAGTATTGTTGTTGACAATATAGTTGTTAATTGGTCGGTGTATCAAGAGACCCCTCCTTATCAAGCTAAAGAAACTAAATGAGCTCAAACTAAAGAGTAATGAGTAAAATTCTATAATTAACAAGTTTTATCATTAAATAGAGCAATAAATAAGTCTATCTATTGCTCTATTTATATTACTCACCAACGCAGCGATTCAGCACTACAGTAATAGCAGTTGAACATAAATTGGCTACGCCATTTCGTTCAATTTGCTCGATATAAATTAAAAGTTGAACATTTCATCTATATTTATTTTTAAGCACTATTCCGTCGCCTCTTTAAGGACTGCCCTATGAACAAACTAATTACTCAATTTATTTTACTTTTTACGGCTCTACTTATTCAACTGAATGCTAACGCAACAACAATGAAAAGAATTGTTACGGAAAGTGCTGTGTTAGCACCTCAGCCAATTTTAATTGAAGCACCAATGCCAATTGAAGCTGAGTATTTAGCTAAAAGGCTGTCTAATGTTCGAATTGAATACTCAGGCTACTTTACCTTTTATATTGGCACACTAGATAACTACCCTGTCATCGTCGCAGAAACAGGCAAAGGGCTAGAAAATACCGCAGCAGCAACAGCTATTGCTATAGAGAGATACCGACCTTTAGCCATCATTAACCAAGGAACATCAGGTGGACATGATCCTGCTCTAATGGTTGGAGATATAGTGTTAGGTAAAAGAACCGTAAATATTGGTAACTTTAAAACATCACATAAAAACACCGGCCAAGGCTCAGATCCATTTTCGTGGATACCCATGGATATTATGGCGTCAAAAGGTAGTGCTGGAGAGGACTCTGGTGCCAAGGATGCTGAAAAAATACGTTTTTATGCAGGTAGCCCAACACTATTAAATTCAGCTATCGCCGTTAAAAACTTATATAAAAGAGGACGCGTTGTCGAAGGTACAATCGGCTCAGCTAACTTTTGGAATAATGAAATTGATAGAATTCTATGGTTCCATAAAAATTTCGGTACCAGCGCGGAAGAAATGGAAGGCGCTGCCGCTGCAATGATTGCCAGTGAATATAACATTCCAATGCTAAGTATTCGTGTGTTATCAAATAATCTAACTAATGGCGGAGAATATGATCCTTCAACCGCGCAAGATTGTCAGCAATACGTTCTAAATACAGTAAAGCATTATATAGCAACACTATAAAACGGAAATCCTATAAAAAAACATTCACTTTATAACAATTCAAGTAGGCATTATGGACATTATATATAACGTTGAAGATAAACCGCCACTAGGGACATCCATCTTACTCGCAGCACAACATTTACTTGCTGCACTAAGTGCAATTATTACAGTCCCACTAGTTATTGGCGGAGTGTTAAAGCTTCCTGTAGCGGATATTGTTGTCCTAGTTAACGCAGCAATGCTAATTTCTGGCGTGGTAACTATTATTCAATGTAAAGGGCTTGGTCCTGTTGGTATTCGATTACCTTGTGTTATGGGAACGAGTTTTACCTTTGTTGGTGTCTCTATCGCTATTGGTTTTGAATATGGTGTGGAAGGCATTTTAGGCTCAGCTTTGGTTGCGTCACTTGTAATGATCATTGGCAGCTTTTTTATGCCAATAATCAGAAAGTTTTTCCCACCTATTGTTACTGGCACAGTGGTGACTTTAATTGGTCTATCATTAGTCCCCGTAGCAATTGATTGGTTTGCTGGTGGTCAAGTAGGCCAGGATGACTATGCTTCGCTGTCTAATTTAGCCATAGGTTTGCTAGTTTTAGCAACCGTGGTTACATTATCTATCTTTGGTAAAGGCATTCTATCTGCTGCTGCTGTCGTCATAGGTATGCTCGTCGGTTACCTTGTTTGTTTGGCCTTGGGAGTAATCGATTTTAAACCGGTGCAAAGTTCGCCATTATTTGCCTTACCAAGCCCTTTTCATTTTGGTTTAAGCTTTCCAATTAGCGGTATTGTCGGTATGTCGATCGCCTATCTAGTAACAATAGTGGAATCTACCGGTGATTTTCTTGCGCTGTCTAATGTTACAAAAACTAAGTTAACTGGAAAAAAACTATCAAGTGGTATTTTATGTGATGGATTAGGTTCGGCCTTAGCATCGGTATTTTCAACGACGCCCTTTTCTTCCTTCTCACAAAATGTTGGCATCGTCGGGATGACAGGCGTTGCCAGTAGATATGTGGTTGCTATTACAGGCGCAATGTTAGTACTTGCAGGTTTATTCCCAGTTTTAGGGGCTATGATTGTCTCTATACCTCTACCTGTATTAGGTGGCGCAGGCTTAGTTATGTTTGCCATGATTATTACTGCTGGGGTGAATATCTTATCCACAACTCAACATACTAAACGAAATGGTATGATTATCGCTGTTAGTATTGCTACCGGTATG
The DNA here is from genome assembly GCF_009832865.1 of Colwellia sp. 20A7. Classification (NCBI taxonomy): domain Bacteria; kingdom Pseudomonadati; phylum Pseudomonadota; class Gammaproteobacteria; order Alteromonadales; family Colwelliaceae; genus Colwellia; species Colwellia sp. 20A7. Next base: position 3,502,366 of record NZ_CP047130.1, read on the forward strand.
GCCGTCACTGTTCGCCCAGAATTATTAAGTCACTTACCTGAATTTCTCAAAGTTATTTTAGCTTCGGGGATAACCACAGGTTCAATTATTGCTTTACTGTTGAATGTAATACTACCAAATGCCGATATCATTACGGATACTGAATAGTGAGTTAATACCAGTTTCATTAATTAAGTGAACAAATTTATACGTAGAAAAAATTGCAAAATACAAGGCATTTATTTCAATAACTAGTTGTTCTAATTATTAAATAAATAACGATGTAGTTGGTGATTTTAGCAAGTAGAAATGATCACATAGTTAGTGAGATTGGTATAAAAACGACTGTTTAATGGAAACTCAGCGGTTAAGTATCGCTGAGTTTTATCAAACAAGGACATGAAAAGTTAGCAGTTAAGTAGCTTAAAAAAAACAACATTAACTGATGCCACAACCTTTAAGAATAACATGCGTTAATGTAGCAACAATCGCTTCAAAATCATCGTCATCCATAACGCTCTTGTCGAGTGCAGCAACAACTTGCACATTAAAGTCAGCATAATGTTGCGTAGAACTCCAAATTAAGAATAGCAAATGATGTGGATTAACATCATCAATCAAACCTTCTTTTATCCAAGCCTCAATAACGACAACTTTACTTTGCAACCATACTTTAAAATCATTATTTAGGTAATAATGCAGAACAGGTGCACCATGAATTAATTCACTAGCAAATATTCGAGAGGCATCGGGATCATTTTTAGAATGCATTACCTTAGATCTAATGTATGCACTAAGCGCGGCTTTTGGCTCACTACTCGCATTTAACGTATCATAATCTCTATTCCAAACTTCAATAATATTACTTAAAATTTGCTGATATAAATCGGTTTTATCTTTAAAGTAGTAATGGATATTAGCACGAGCTATCCCTGCCCGCTCTGCTATACGTTTGATTGATGCACCTTTAAAGCCATGAGTAACAAACTCTTTTTTGGCCGCTTTAAATATAAGAGCTTTATTCTTTTGTCGAATAGCCCCTTCTGTTTCTTTCACTTTTTTCACAAAAATCCCTATTTAAAAATCGCGAGTAAACAAATGTTAAAAAACGTGTCTTAACTAACTGCCTTAATTAACTGTATTAAAAACAAACAACAGTAAGTAAATTGTATTTATAAGTAATTATTTATAAGCAAGCAGTTATAAACGATCACGGATAAAAAACTAACAGAATTTAAGTCGTTTTAATTAACCTGTTGAAACCAACAATTATTAGATAATAAATATTGGTACTTTTCAACCAAGATCAACAACTTCATATATTATTTTACTTTTTAACTATTCAAACTTACCTAGCTTAACTGCCTTTATTTTTGAGTTAACCAAATAGCTAAATGAGTCCGCTCTTCTTTTGTCATGTTAGTTTTATTCATAAAAGGCATATCTTGAGCATCAATAACTCGGGCTTTTATACGTGGAGCCCATTGTTTAATTGAATTGATATCATTAAACACAATTCCTGCTTGTGCCGTTTTAAACATATCATCTGTGTTGTTATTTGAATGACAAGCGCTACAACGTTGTTCAATAATTTGCATTGCTTGTGTATCACTTACGGTTAATTGTTTTTGCGCTTCGTTTAACTCAACTGATTTAGGCGCGATTAGAAAAGCTAAAACAATCGTTGCGACCACAGAGCCAACCAAAACTAAGGGCTTCTGCTTACCAAAATGACGTAATACGAAATATTGTCGCACTGAGGCAGTAATTAAAATAATCGCGATTAATACCAGCCAATTAGCACTATGGTTATAAGTCATCGGATAATGATTTGAGATCATAATAAAAATGATAGGCAGTGTTGTATAAGTATTATGTGTTGAACGTACTTTGGCATTTAAACCGTAGCTAGGATCTGGCGCTCTTCCCTCTTCAACCGCTTTAACCAGTGCTCGCTGTGAAGGCATTATGCCAAAAGCCACATTACCCGCCATAATAGTGCCGATAATAGCGCCCATGTGCATGTATGCACCGCGTGCACTGAATATTTGTGTTAAGCCATAAGATAAAGCGGTTGCGACAGCAATTAAAATCAAGCCTAAAATAATGCCATGATTTCTTAATTTAGTTCGTACTAAAAATTCGTAAATACCAACGCCAACAACAATAGAACCAATGCCTAATACAATCGCTTGTAATTGTGTTAAATCAGCCACTCGACGATCAATCAAATATGATTCAGCCCCAACATAAAACATCAGTGATAATAATAAAAATCCTGTAAGCCATGTGGTATATGCTTCCCATTTAAACCAGTGTAACGTAGTTGGTATTTTAGGTGGGGCAAGCTTATATTTGGCTACTTCATAGAAACCACCGCCATGAATGGCCCATAAATCACCGCCAATACCTTTATCTATTTTTTCTTGTGGTGGTGTTTCTAAATGATTGTCTAACCACACAAAGTAGAAAGAAGCCCCTATCCAAGCAATACCTGTAATAAGATGGGCAAATCGAATAATGAGATTCAACCATTCGTTAATATACGGATCCATAACTTTCCTTTATTTTTATTAATAAGCTTCTTACTTAATAAAGCTTTTTCAACTGAAAAAATTTTACAATGAGAATGTAAACACATTCCTTAAATTTAAGCACGTTACGCTTTATTATCGACTTTTTCACCCATAATATAAGTTGATTTAACATGTCGTTCATCGCCTAACATACTTAAAATAAATAGTTTTTCAGATAAGTTTTTACAATGGCTCATTCGTCTAGCCATTAAGGGTGTTGCATGACAATCAAGCACAACAAAGTCAGCTTCAGCTCCTTGAGTAAAGTTACCGATAGTGCCTTCAAGATCTAAGGCAATCGCGCCACCTAATGTTGCTAAATAAAACGATTGAAATGGGCCAAGTTTATCGCCACGTAATTGCTGTGTTTTATACCCTTCATTTATTGTACTTAGCATAGAAAAGGTTGTTCCTGCACCGATATCAGAGCCCAGTCCAACATTCACATTATGCGCTTGTGCCTGCTTAAGATTAAATAAACCACTGCCTAAAAATAGGTTCGAGCTAGGACAAAAAGCAATTGCTGAATCTGTTTCACTTAAGCGCTGACATTCACTGTCATGTAAATGAACACCATGAGCAAAAATACTGCGACGGCCTAATAATTTACTTTGATCATAGACATCTAAATAACCGTCACTGTCAGGAAAAAGATCTTTTACCCACGAAATTTCAGCTTTATTTTCACTTAAATGAGTGTGTAAATAAACACTCGGATTTTCAGCCAACAATTGCCCAGCTTTATTTAATTGCTCTGTTGAGCAAGTAGGAGCAAAACGCGGAGTGATGGCATACTGTAAGCGGTCAGTATTATGCCATTTTTCGATTAATGCCTTACTGTCATCATAGCCACTTTGTGCGGTATCTGATAAATAATCAGGGCAATTTTGATCCATTAATACCTTACCACAAATCATGCGCAGCTTTTTCTGCTGAGCAATGGTAAAAAAGGCTTCAACCGACTCTTTATGCACAGTACCAAATACTAAAGCTGTTGTTGTTCCTGCATCAAGCAGCTGATCTAAAAAGAACTCCGCAACTTTCTTACCATGCTCAAGATCTGAAAATTGACGTTCAAATGGAAAAGTATAACTTTCTAGCCACTCAAGTAATTGTTCACCATAAGACGCAATCATTTCGGTTTGCGGATAATGCACATGTGTATCAATAAAGCCCGGTATGATTAACCCTTTTTGGTAATGAGTAATCTCAATATCAGCAGGCAAGGTCGAAAACAATTCGGCGAATTCACCTATTTTTGCCACCAAGCCATTTTCAATAACTAGCAATCCGTCTTCTATATATTGATAGCTCTCTTGTAGCGGTACTTTGGCCGGATCAGCCAAAAAGTGCAGTAATTCTCCACGAAATACTTTTAACATTTATTCTCACCTTGATTCATAACGTTTTACTTGTTTGTGTTCACACTATTCATGTATGCCATTCATTTATGAATTGGCAATAACTAACGAACCGTCGAGTTCAAGTACATCGCAGTTATCGCCTTCGCCGCCTCTATCAACCACTAAAAAGTCACTTTCACCGCCTAATGCTAAACAAAAATGGTGCCAAGTTCCTTTATGGTAATTAACGCCTTGATGAGATTTAGCAATAAAAACTTTAATGCTATTTACATCAAACTCTCCTGCAGGAGCAACAACCACTAAATAATTATTGGTGCCCATAGGAATAAATGCCTGACTCCCTTTTGGGTGACGTTCCATCATTTTGATAGCAATTGGTTGCACCAAGGGAGTTGAACGAAAAATATTAATTAGTGGATGTCCGTTATTATCATTTACATCAATTTTTGCTAGATCATGATAACGCTGGGTAAAGCCATCATTAATAGCAAAGTTATTTGCCTCTGAATTAGCTTCAATTACATCACCAAACACTGTAAAAGCATCTTTTGTTAATGGTTGTGGCGTTAGTATTTTTATATTGTCAGTCATCTGTTTTAGCTGCCACGGTATGTTGAATAACCAAACGCAGTTAATAGCAATGGAATATGATAATGCGTGTTGCTACCATCAAGCTCAAAAACGATATCAACAAAAGGATAAAAACCTTGTTCGTTGTTCATGTCAAAATAAGTTTTGGTTGCAAAGTGCATGCGATAAACGCCCGCTGAAAGCACAACATCATTAGCTAATAAACCGGCGATGCGTCCATCGGTATTCGTTATTCCCTTAGCAAGTTCTTGCCAACCATCTGGTGTTTGAGCAAAAAGGGTAATAGGTAATTTTTGTGCTGGTAGTCCACGGGTAGTGTCTAAAACATGCGTTGTTATTTGGCTCATAATTTTTGACTCATAGTAGTTTCTCAATTCTAAGGTGGAAAATTTTACGCTGCTCTTCCGCTGCATTTGTTAATTCAGTTGCTCTGTTATTGGGTAAGCGCTCAAGTAACAAAGCTAGCATTTCTGCAGCACTTTTACCTGTAGCACAGACAATAAAAATAAAGCCAAACTTGTCTAAGTAATCAGCATTACCCTTAGCTAGATTTACTAACACTTGCTCACTTGCTTGATTTACTGAACTTTGTTCACCACTGGCTAATTCTTTCGTATTCGCGTATTTCGCTCGCAAAGTTGCCACATTGCCGATTTGAGGATGGCCTTCAAAGGCTTCTAAATAATCTTTTTCTTCTAACGTTTGCCATACTAAATCTGCTTGCGTAGCAATTGCTCTACTATTGCTAAAAGGCCTTGCCTTCACCATAGCTTCAACCCAAGCAGAGGCTGTGCAACACTGCATAAAGGCATGCGTTGCTTGCTCAACAGACAAGGTATTTAATTCTTCTATATTCATATTTTACCCTATCGCTAAGTTAGACTTTCCCAAACACTCTCATACGAGAAATCCCACCGTCAGGAAATATATTTAAACGTACATGGGTAAACTTTTTAGTGTTTTCCGGTATGATTTCATTTAAAAACAGATGTTCGCGATGTGCGTATAATTTAGTTTTAGCAATAATAGGTTGCCATTTTTCTGCTTGTTTACCATCAGTAAAATCATCACTGTCAGTTACCATACCCTCTAAAGTGAAGGTATCTGGAAAGTTACCTTTAAAGTGACAGGTATCTACGATGACTTTTTCAATACTGCCCTTAGTCGCAAGTTTTACAATTGACCAATCTGGTCCAGGATCACGGCGTCGTTTAGTTTCCCAACCATCACCCATGTCTTTGCCACGCCCCGGCATAATGAGATTATTTTTATCACTAAAAAACATGTCACTAACAAGTAGCGCTTTGCCGCCATTTTTAATGTAGGCTAAATCAATTAACTCTCCATCAACAAAATCTTTCCAGTTAACGTCGGCTTCACCATAAACACGAAAACGTGCAATACCACCATCAGGAAACATATTTAAACGCACATGTGTCCAAGCGGTATTATTATTAATCTCAAAAATATTCTGACTGTGAGCATTTACCGCCACTTCAGTTAAAATAGTCTGCCAAACCGTATCTTCATTAGGTTGAACATCACTAACACAAGCTTCTACTGACACTGTTTGAGGCGCGTTACCACGAAAATAATTAGTGTCGATATCAAAACCACGAATAACCCCCTTAATACCAAGACGAATAATGCACCAGTCGAATTCTCTGCCATTGTCACGGCCATAGCTACGTCGAGATTCCCAACCGTCCATCCACTTACCACGATCAGTAAACTTACCATCGATAAAAATACCTCGACCCGGTTTAAGCAAGTTTTCCATGCCGGCAAAAAAATCATCACTACACGATAATGTTTCACCACCAACCCGTTCGCTGGCTAAGTCAACACAGTTAGTTTTCAACTGAGTAACTAATGCTAACGAAGCACCCGTTAATTTATTCTGCTCTTGTGTATCTATATCTAGCATCATTGCTTGTTGTTCCTACTTAAAATTTTTAATCGTTAACACGTATCGTCAAGGTTCATTGCTGACGTTAGTATAGTTAGCTACCAGCTTAAAGCTTCTCTTTAAGTAACGGACGGCCTTTGGGTGTGTTGATAAATTGATCTTGTTGATAAACATGGTGACCACGTACAAAGGTATGCTGTACCTGACCTGTCACTTTTCTACCCGCGTATGGTGTTATATTATGACGATGCTTAATCATTTCGTTAGTAATAGTGAATTCAGCATTGGGATCAAATACTAAAAAATCGGCATGATTACCTACTTTTATTGCCCCTTTCACTGAGTCTAAACCAGCAAATTTTGCCGTTTCGGTCGACATCAAACGAGTAATATCAATTAAACTAAAACCACGGTCTTTGGCTTCAGTCCAAATTAATGAAATACCGAATTGTAGCGCTGAAATACCGCCCCATGCTTTTTCGATATCACCGGTATCAATATGCTTTAATTCAGGTGTGCAAGGTGAGTGATCAGAAACAATAAAACTTAAACGACCATCACTAATTGCTTGCCATAAATGTTCGCGGTTTTGGTTTTCACGAATAGGAGGACAACATTTAAATAAGGTTTTACCATCAGGAATATTTTCAGACGCAATGGTTAAATAATGTGGGCAGGTTTCCGCTGTAAAACGTAAGCCCTCACTTTTAGCTTGCGCGATAGTATCTAACGCTTCATCCGAAGATAAATGCACAATATGTACCTTACAATTATCTCCTTTCTGCTTAGATTCACGCGCCATATCTACCATTAGTGATATCGCATCGTTTTCCCATTTTTTAGGGCGCGACTCAAGAAAACTATTATATTTCTTGGTGATTTCGACGTCATTATAACCACCACAGTCTAACTCTGCATGAATTAAGTAAGGTACATCATGTTTCGCTAAAATAGGCATTGCAGCACGAATATCTGTTGTTGATACATTAGGGAATTCTTCAATACCAGAGTCAATCAAAAACGATTTCACACCCAGTACACCAGCATTAAGCAATTCGTCTAAATCAGCAATATTTTGTGGAATAACACCGCCCCAAAAACCACAATCAACCCATAATTTATCTTCAACAGCATCGAGTTTTTCTTGAAAGGCAGCCTTAGTAGTAGTAACAGGTATACAGTTTAATGGCATATCAACCAGCGCGGTAATTCCGCCGGCGGCAGCCGCTTGTGTTGCCGTATTAAAGCCTTCCCATTCTGTACGGCCGGGTTCATTAATATGTACATGAGAGTCAACTAACCCCGGCATAATAACGTATTCAGCATAATCTAAAACTTCACACGGTAACGTTTGTCCATACGGATGGATAGCATAAATATGCTCATTTTTAATTTCTACACAAGCAGGAATCATTGAAGATTCACCATTGTTAGTGCTTACTATTACGTTTTCACTTTGTAAGGCAAAATGAGACACTTTGCTACTCCTATTTAAACTGATCATATTGCTAATAAAAAATTACTGCTTGTTATGTAAATCTAAGTAACTATTGCGCAGTAAGTAACTGCTTAATTTCTTGCCAATGAACACCTTGCTGTGTTGATGGCGACTTACTACTTTTTGATGTATTTTCATTTAATTGATGCGCTTTTTGAGCTTGATAAATATTGATAATTTCGCCTGCGATAGAAACAGCAACTTCTATTGGTAACTTTCCACTGACTGCTTTCAATCCTATTGGGCAATTCATTCGCGCCACTTGTGTTGGATCAATGTCACGGTGTTTATAACGTTGCTGAAAACGACGCCACTTAGTATCAGAAGCAATTAGCCCTAAATAGGTAAAATCCGCTCGCTTTAAAATAGCTTGCGATATGTCAAAGTCCATTTGATGATTATGGGTCATCACAATGTAATAACTATTCTCTGGCATATTGGCCACTTCACGTTTAGGCTCTTCACTTACCACTTGCCTTACATTCTGAAAAGTATCAATATTATTTGGAAACTGTTCATTGCGGCTATCAACCCAGGTGATATGACACGGCAATTGCGTCAGTATTGGCATTAACGCTTTTCCAACGTGACCAGCACCAAACAGCATGATATTAACGCCGACAGCGGCAAAGCACTCGAACAATACACTGGCATTACCACCACAGCATTGTCCTAAATTACTACCTAATTGAAAGTGTTCTAAATGTTGACCACTTTTACCCACAGCTAGCATTTTTTGTGCATACTTAATTGTTTTGTGCTCAAGATGCCCACCACCAATAGTGTCGTAAATGTCATCTTTGCTAATCACCATTTTAGTGCCACTATTTCTCGGTGTTGAGCCTGATACGCCGACAAGCGTTACTAAAACATAAGCTTGGCCTTGTTTACTCAATTGATATACTGCACTGTTCCAGTTATTACTGGTAGAAATAGTCATACTACGTCTCTCGTACTTCGCTAATCATCAAGCTTATCAACACGTTAAGCTATTGCTGACGACTGTGATTTTACTGCTTCAACAGCCCAAAGCACGCGTTCTGGAGTTGCTGGCGTATCAAGTTCAGGACTAATTTTATAATCAGCAATACTTGAGATAGCATCTTTCAATGCACACCAAACCGACATGCCCAACATAAACGGCGGCTCTCCTACGGCTTTAGAGTTATAAATAGTATGCTCGCGATTAGGCGCGTCAGGCATCAAGGTCACACGGAAATCTTGCGGAGTGTCATTAATCGCAGGTATTTTGTAAGTAGCCGGATTATTTGACAGCAAACGGCCTTGCTCATTCCACATCAACTCTTCAGTGGTTAACCACCCCATACCTTGAATAAACGCTCCTTCTATTTGTCCAATATCAATAGCCGGGTTAATTGAATGCCCTACATCTTGCAATATATCGGTACGTAACGTTTTATATTCACCTGTTAACGTATCGATTATCACTTCAGATACTGCCGCACCGGTTGCATAATAAAAAAACGGACGACCTTTACCTGTAGCACGATCAAAATGAATTTTAGGCGTTTTATAGAATCCAGTAGAAGATAAAGATACTCGGCCCATATAAGCAATCTGACAGAATTCTGCAAAACTAAACGTTTGCTCACCCACCACAATATTATTGTTTTCAAATATGACTTGCGATGCTGTAACTTGATATTTTTCACAGGCAAAATCAATTAAACGTTGTTTAATAATTTTAGATGCGGCTTCTGCGGCTTTACCATTTAAGTCGGTTCCCGAAGATGCTGCCGTTGGAGAGGTATTAGGTACTTTGTCAGTGCGGGCAGAAGAAACAGCCACAGTATCCACATTTACTTTAAACTCTTCGGCAACAATTTGTGCCACTTTGGTATTAAGACCCTGCCCCATTTCACTACCACCATGATTTAAGTGGATAGTACCATCAGTGTAAATATGTACGAGTGCGCCAGCCTGATTTAAATGCTGTACTGTAAATGAGATACCAAACTTTACCGGTGTTAAGGCTATGCCTTTTTTCAAAATAGGACTATTAACATTGAAATCTGTAATGGCTTGACGACGTAATTGATAGTCTGAGCTTTCTTCAAGTGTCTCAATTATTTCAGGTAAATTATTATGCTCTACCTTTTGATGATAATGAGTAATGTTACGCTCAGTATCACCGTACAAATTTACTTTTCTAATCTCTAGCGGGTCTTTACCTAGATGACGAGCAATATCATCCATAACCATTTCAATGGTCATCATACCTTGAGGCCCGCCAAAACCACGGTAAGCGGTATGAGACACCGTGTTTAATTTACATCGATTACCTGTAACGGTTGCTTGATCTAAAAAGTAAGCGTTGTCTGAATGAAACATTGCTCTATCAACAATTGCATCAGATAAATCAGGTGAATAGCCACAATTACCATTCACTTCAATATTAATTCCCTTAATTTGGCCATTGTTGTCAAAGCCAACGCGGTAGTTATTTTCAAAGGGATGACGCTTGCCCGTCATGGTCATGTCATCCATACGACCTAACTTGAATTTAACAGGTCGTTTGGTTTCATTGGCAAGTAAGGCGGCAAGACATGCCCAAGGTGCAGCTTGCGTTTCTTTGCCACCAAAACCACCACCCATGCGGCGCATATCCACTAAAACTTTATTTAATGGAATAGCTAACACTTCAGCGACTAATTTTTGTACTTCGCTAGGGTGCTGTGATGAAGTGAATATTTCCATGCCTCCATCTTCTGTTGGTACCGCAGTAGACACTTGACCTTCAAGGTACATATGCTCCTGTCCACCAACAACGATCTCGCCTGATAATTGATGTTCCGCGTCAGCAATGGCAACATCAGAGTCGCCCCGCTTCATCGTAAATGGCGGGCGAACAAAGTTCTGTTTTGCTAAAGCATCTTTTACAGTTAATACGGCTTCAAGCGCTTGGTATTCAATTTTTGCTAACTTGACCGCTTTACGCGCTAAGTCATAACTAGTGGCCGCCACCGCAAAAATGGGTTGACCAACAAACTCTACTTTACCAATAGCTAAAACAGGATCACCAGGAAATACCGGACCAATATCTGTATGACCAGGAACGTCGTCAACAGTGATTACCGCAACCACACCTTCGGCTTTTTTTACGGCAGATAAGTCTATCGAAAGAATATTCGCATGAGCGTGAGTAGATTGACCAACCGCGGCATGTAATTCACCGCGTAATGAAGGTCGATCATCGACATAAATAGCTTCACCAGCAACGTGCTTCTCTGCACTTTCATGCTTTTTAGACCGACCAACACCACCTAAACCAACATTTTCTTGTCCATTAACAAGGTTTGCATCAGTATTTTTATGTACTTTGTTTGTATTCGCTTTTGCTACATCAATAAGACTACGCATAATTCACCACCCGTGTTTCTATCACATGACTTTGCAGCTCTAGATAGCACTTTTCAATCAGGTTTTGTGCAACTTTCATGCGATATTTATCTGATGCGCGTACATCAGACATTGGATTAAAATCAGTTAATAATGCGGCTTTTGCTTGTTCAACAGATTCCTTAGTGAAGCTGTTACCCAACAGTGCTTTTTCAGCCAAAGATGCTCGTTTAGGTGTGGCAGCCATGCCACCAAAAGCTAAACGAACAGTAGTGATTTTTTTCGCTGACTTTTCAATAAAAAAAGCTGCTAGTACCGCTGAAATATCATCATCGATACGTTTAGATATTTTATAAAGCTTCAAAGTTTGACCTAAAGTGGGCTTAGGAATTTGTATTGATTTGATAAATTCTGATGGTTTAAGCACTGTTTTTTTGTAGTCAACAAAATAGTCTTCCACCAGTATTGTGCGTTCAACACCGTTAAGATGTAATGTCATGGAGGCACCAAGCGCAATTAATGCTGGCGGCATGTCACCAATAGGTGACGCATTACCAATATTGCCACCTAATGTACCTGTGTTACGTATTTGCTTAGACCCAATACGCTCAATCATATCACCTAAGTCAGGATAATAATGGTGTAATGTGTCGATGAATTGACTGTATGGCAGTGCTGAGCCAATCACTATTTCAGACTCTGTTTCTTCTATTTTCATCAATTCATCAACATTACCGACATAAACCAGCTTATTAATTGTTGCTAAATTTTGAGTCACTGAAAGCGCTAAATCTGTACCACCAGCCACTAATGTTGATTCGGGCTCTTTAGTTAACTCATATGCTAACTCATCGATAGTTGAAGGAGAAGTATACTGATGACCATTACCCACTAAGCTAGGTGCCGGTAACTGTTGTAGCTCAGTGAGCGTTGCAACAGTTTCTTGATAATGTTTAGCGAAAGAGTCTTCATCACTACCAACACTTGAGGTAATAGCAGCTTCAATAATTGAACGATAGCCGGTACAACGGCATAAATTACCCGCTAACGCCTCTAGTACTTCCCCACGACTTGGTGTTTGATTATGTTTATGCAAAGCAAAAGAAGACATAACAAAACCGGGCGTACAAAAGCCACATTGAGAGCCATGATTATCAACCAGTGTTTGTTGTGCATGATGTAAGTTATTTTTCTCTTTTAAATCTTCCACCGTAATCAATTGCTTTCCATGTAAATTACCGACAAAAGTAATACATGAATTAATTGATTTATAATGAAGTTGCCCCGTGTTGTCACTATCTAACTCAGCAACAACGACAGTACAAGCACCACAGTCTCCAGAAGCACAACCTTCTTTGCTACCAGTACTAAACTGTATTTCACGTAAATATTGTAAAACAGTTATATTAGGGTCTATATTCTCTATACTGACAACGTTATTTTTAAATAAAAAACGAACGGTATTATTTATCATAATCTTTTCCGTAATTCCTTGTTACTTTTCGAGACAAGCGGTAATGGTCTAAATATACCAGAGTAAAAAACTGACACAAGTGTCAATTTTTCACTCGTACTCTCTAAATTAGATAAACATTATTATTATTGTTATTCAAATCAAAACTAACGTAATGAAAAATATATAAATAATATGAATCATATTATTTATAACGTCTATCTTCATTGTTATTTATAAAATAAGATTATGTTAATGTAGTGACACTATAATAAAAATATAGTCGGTATTAAGGTTGTTTTAAAGTTTAGGGTGAACAAAAAAGTCGTCATTCCGTAAGTCGTTTAATACGGAATCTCATGAAGTTGGCACAGAATAATTAAGATCCTGAATCAAGTTCAGATGACAACTTAGAGTTCTGGGTGACGAGAAAGTTACAGGAGTGATATGAGCAAGTAGCATTTACAAGCTCAAAGTTAAGTCTTGCGCCAATGACCCCGTTGGCTTTTCAATTACACGAACTAACTCTTTACCATTTTGCTTAACAATAAACGTAGGGGTGTATTGTAAATCGTTCGCCTCTGCTATACCGCCAGCATCACGTTTATCGTAATCCACAGCTACATAGTTAATACTTGCAAGCTTTACTTTAGACTCTTCAAGTAACTTAATTAGTTTTGGCACTTCTCGCTCACTGTCGTGGCACCATGTTCCAAATAATACAATAAGCTCTTTGCCTTTTAACTTTTGCATTAATGCTATATCTTGCGCTGTTGGCGTAAACGCTTTGTATTGCTCGCTAAATTTATCATAATCGTTCAACAGTACATCAGTTGTAATACCGCCCGAAAACGGTGCATTAGCTACACAACCTACCAATGGCATACTTAAAGCACACAATAAAATTAATTTTTTAAACATAAGGCTACTTTTAAAATGAGTAATTTAACGACTATACCCAATATTTAGTACGGTGTGAATAAAGAAAGGATACTCGCTTATAAAAAATTAGTTGTAAAGTATGTGTTGTTCAAGTTTTAAGATAACAATAATATTCGTCATTCCGTAGATCACTTAATACAGAATCTCATAGAGTATACACACCGTAATTAAGACCCTGAATCAAGTTCAAGATGACGACTTTAAGGGTTTAAAATAACGAAAAAGTTACTCTTCTTCACCTTCTAACAGTTGAGCAAAATGAGATAGCTTATCTAAAGCTAATCCATGAATTGATTGTCGAGGATAACGACCTGTACTATTCATTACGCCTGCCGTGTTTTTCATTAATAACTCTAATGCTTGATCAATCGTTTCTACTGCATAAATTGAAAACTCACCACGCTCCACCGCTTGTATAACTTCGTTATTTAACATTAAGTTAATAACATTTGTTTTGGGGATAATAACGCCTTGATTTCCAGTTAATCCTTTATCTTTACAAAGTTGAAAGAAACCTTCTATTTTTTCGTTAGCACCGCCAATAGATTGCACTTCGCCATGCTGATTAATCGAACCTGTAATAGCTAAGCTTTGATCTATTGGTAATAAAGTAACCGCTGAAATTAGTGCACACAGCTCGGCCATTGAGGCACTATCTCCGTCGATATGACCGTAAGATTGTTCAATAGCGATATTAGCCGAAATAGCAACAGGGAAACTTTGACCATACTTATGCCCTAAGTACCCTGTTAGCAACAAAACACCTTTTGAGTGAATAGATTTACCTAAATCAACCTCACGCTCAATATCAGTTACGCCTTGGCTACCAGCATAAACGGTTGCCGTGATACGTGCAGGTGTACCAAAAACACTATCACCAATTTCTAATACCGTTAAGCCATTCACTTTTCCAATGAACTCACCTTCAGTATTTATTAATACTTGCTGCTCTTTAATTTCGTCAAGCCAAGTTTCACTCAACCTACCTGTACGACGCTTTTTAGCTGCTAATGCCATAGCAACATGCTCTGATTTTAAAGTGCCGTTAGCACCACTTTTACTCCACCAATAATTTGCTTCATCTAATAAATCATTTACTTGCACAATATTGGCTGAAATTTTATGTTGGTGCTCTGCTCGTCTTAGCGAATAGCGAACAAGTTCCAGTACTGCTTCATCATCAATTTCAGGGTAGTTATGCTGAAATGCTCGTTGACGAATCAAATTACCGAAAGCGATTAAGTTATGATCTGTTTTCTCTAAATGACGATCAAAATCAGCCAATACTCGGAATAACTCGGTAAACTCTTGATCATAATCTTGCAGAGTGTAATAGATTTCAGCATCACCTAATAAAATAACCTTCACACTTAACGGTATTTTTTCAGGTTGTAAGCTATAAGAACCAGGTTGGCTTAACTCTGAATAAGGATTCTCTATTGTTATTTGCCCAGTTTTCAACGCCAGCTTAAGACGAGACCATACTAAAGGTTGTGTTAACAACTTATCTGCATCAAGCAATAGATAACCACCATTCGCTTTATGTAATGCGCCTGGACGAATTAATCGATAACTCGTATAACTACTGCCTTGAAAGCTAGAATAATCTACATGACCAAATAAATTTTGATATGTTGGGTTTTGCTCATATACAACAGGTGCGCCATCAGTTTCATTTCGAGGCACTAATAAATTGGGCAAAAAGCGTTCAACCATGAGTTTACGCAGTTCTTTATCATTAGGCGCATCATCTTCATTATTGACCAGAATTTCTAACGATACATCAACAACATGATTACTAACTTTACTAAGGTATTTTAATATCCCTGCATTTTCACTAAACTCTTGCTCTAGTTCTTGTAAATAGGGTTTTATTGCTTGCTCTGCCGTTTCAAGTTTCAGTTTACGTAATAAATCTGACGACTCACGTTTCCATAACGGTAATTCAATTAATTGTTCAGCCAGTGCAATTTCTAACTCGCCTAAAAGTTTATAAAACTGAGCTCTTTCCGTTTCATTAATATTCGCAAATTCTTTATCGTTTAATGGCTTACCATCAACTAAAGGAGCAAAGCCTACTTCGCCATTTTCTTCATACAATGAAACATTGTTTTTCAATGCTATTTTTTCAACAGTAGAAATAGCTTCATCATATTTTTTATTAAAATCACGATCAATGGCTGACTTATATCGTTGATAGCCTGGGTTATCAAAAATTTCAGGAAATAAATCCATTAACTCATCAATAAACTTATTCATCCGTGATAACAACTGTTTACCATCACCTGGATTAACGTAAAGTTTATAAGGTGCATGACTTTCATCAAAGTTATTGATGTAACACCACTCAACAGGAGTCGCTTGTTCTTTTGCTAATTTAGCTAACAACTGCTTAATTAATGTTTGTCTTCCTATGCCATGTTCTCCCATAGCAAACACATTAAAGCCTACAGATGACATTGAAAGACCAAAGTCTAATGCCTCTTTAGCTCGTTCGTGACCAACAAAAATTTGTTTTATTTCACTGGCGTCTTTTTTTTGAGAAAAAAGTTCAGCAGATAAAGTAGAGCTAAGTTGTGCAGCAGTTATTTTACACTGCAAAGCAGGTGTTGTTATCATGTATGTCCTTGAGAATATTACTTTTTTGAAATAGAGCAAGCTAGATAAAGCTATCGCGCTAGTGTACTAGCTAAGGGCTTTGCTAACAATATAAATGGTTACTCTAGATTAAAGATATTTTAAGGAGCTAACGGTAGACGAGTAAAACTATTTCCACCACACTTTACACACTCAGTCACTTTACTAAAATGCACAATATGTTGCTTGTCATCACATTGCTGACAAACTAATTCCCCAAAACCAATAACATCGCCCACTTTATACAGCCCTTCATGCTCAAAATCGTCCATCAATTCAGCCCATTCGACTTGCGACTTATCCGTTAATTGTGCAAGCGTCGACCATAATGTTTCATTGAGTAATCCCAAATAAGTAGAGTTTTTTGCTTCAGACTGATTTTGCAGATAAAAGTCATGTAAATCATATTTTAAATTTTCAGTAAATTGGTTTACTTTTTCCTCTGACATATCTTCCGCTGCTTTAGCGTAGAGCTTAGCCTGCTTAACTAATTCTATAATTTTTGGCTTTTGTAACTCCGTCATTTCATCAAGCCAGTTGCTAAGATCTTGGTAAATTTCCGTAAGATAGTCTTTTTGATTTGCCATTACCTTTTCCTTTTCTCATTATATTTATGAATACACTTACTAACAGTATAGACAAAATTGCCAATATAAGCTTGTTGTTAGCACGCTAGATAAGGTATTCTATCACGATAATTTAAACTCAAGTTTATTGCGTGTTCCACCTGTTTTTTATTATTATCCAAGCAGATTAACACCCTACAATAACATCTAAAATAGCGTTAGAGACCCCCTAATGGAAGCCATTTATAATCCCCAATCGATTGAAGAATCAGTACAAACTTTTTGGACTGAAAACGATACATTTAAAGCTGTTGAAGACGACAGCAAAGAAAAGTTCTATTGTCTTGCCATGTTTCCATACCCTAGTGGGCGTTTACATATGGGTCATGTACGCAATTACAGCTTAGGTGACGTAGTTTCTCGCTATCAACGTCTACAAGGCAAAAATGTAATGCAACCTATGGGTTGGGATGCTTTTGGTTTACCTGCTGAAAATGCTGCGATTAAAAACAAAAGCGCGCCAGGCACTTGGACTTATCAAAACATTGACTACATGCGTAATCAATTAAAATCGTTAGGTTTTGGTTATGATTGGAGCAGAGAGTTAGCGACTTGCAAACAAGATTATTATCGCTGGGAACAATGGTTTTTCACTAAGCTTTATGAAAAAGGCTTAGTTTACAAGAAAAATGCTACTGTAAACTGGGATCCTGTTGATCAAACAGTATTAGCAAACGAACAAGTCATTGACGGCCGAGGCTGGCGCTCAGGTGCAATCGTTGAAAAGAAAGAAATTCCTCAATGGTTTATAAAGATTACCGATTACGCACAAGAATTACTTGATGATTTAGATCAGTTAACTGACTGGCCGGAACAAGTAAAAACAATGCAACGTAACTGGATTGGACGCTCACAAGGCGTTGATATGACTTTTCAAGTTGACGGCTTAGTTGAAGGCAAACAAGAAAGTTTTGATATTTATACAACACGCCCAGATACCTTAATGGGGGTTACTTATGTCGCTCTTGCTGCTGAACATCCTTTAGCGTTAATTGCTTCAAAAGATAATGCAGCATTAGCAGACTTTATTAAAGAATGTAAAGGCAACCAAACCACAGAAGCTGATATGGCTGCGATGGAAAAGAAAGGTGTTGATACCGGTTTTAAAGCTATTCACCCGCTTACCGGTCAGTTAGTGCCAGTTTGGGCTGCTAACTTTGTGTTAATGGATTACGGCTCTGGTGCGGTTATGTCTGTTCCTGGTCATGATCAACGTGATTATGAATTTGCCAAAAAATATAACCTTGAAATTACGCAAGTTATTGCTGGAAAAGATGAAGATAATATAGAAGAATCGGCGATTACTGAGAAAGGTACTCTAATTAACTCAGGCGAATTTGATGGCTTAGATTTCGAGCAAGCATTTGCCGCAATCAGTGAGAAATTAGCCAATGAAAACAAGGGTAAAGTAACGACTAACTTCCGTCTACGTGATTGGGGAGTCTCTCGTCAACGTTATTGGGGAACGCCAATCCCAATGATTAGCCTTGCTAATGGTGAGTCAGTTCCCGTACCTGAAAATGAATTACCGGTAGTATTACCAGAAGATGTAGTAATGAACGGCGTTACTTCACCTATTAAAGATGATCCAGAATGGGCAAAAACCACTTTTAATGGTGAACCAGCTTTACGTGAAACCGATACTTTCGATACCTTTATGGAATCTTCATGGTATTACGCACGTTATTGTTCACCAAATGATGACACTCAAATGATCGACCCAGCTAAAGCAAATTATTGGCTACCTGTTGATCAATATATTGGTGGTATTGAACACGCTATTTTACATTTACTTTATTCACGTTTTTTCCATAAATTACTACGTGATGTTGGCTTAGTTAATTGTGATGAACCTTACAAAAAACTATTATGCCAAGGCATGGTATTAGCAGATACTTATTATCGTGAAGCAGATAATGGCGGACAAGAATGGATTGCTCCTACTGACGTTACCGTTGAGCGTGATGAAAAAGGTCAAGTAACCTCGGCTATTAGCAATATTGATGGCGAAGCGGTTATCTCAGCCGGCATGAGTAAAATGTCAAAGTCTAAAAACAATGGCATTGATCCACAAGAAGTAATTAGTAAATATGGCGCAGATACTGTGCGTTTATTTATTATGTTTACTTCACCGCCAGAGCAAACTTTAGAATGGTCTGATGCTGGTGTTGAAGGTGCACATCGTTTTGTTAAACGTGTTTATAAACTTGTGCATGACTTTATCGAGGTAAATGGGGAATCAACAGCAGTAGACAATATTAAATTGAATGCTGACCAGAAAAAACTTCGTCGTGAGTTACATAAAACAATTGCCAAAGTAACTGATGATATTGGTCGCCGAAATACTTTTAATACAGCGATAGCTGCCATCATGGAGTTAATGAACCATTTAACTAAAGCGCCCATGGCAACTGATGAAGACAAAGCAGTAATGCTTGAATCTCTTCGTGCAGTAGTAATCATGTTAACCCCGATCACACCGCATATGTGTCATTACCTATGGAACCAATTAACGCAACAAACCGTGGTTGATAACAACAACGCTGTTGAAAATGCTCAATGGCCTGTAGTTGATGAAAGTGCGCTAGTTGAAGATGAGAAATTAATCATTGTTCAAGTAAACGGTAAGTTACGTGCGAAAATCACCGTTGCTGCTGATGCGAGTAAAGAAACCGTTGAAGCATTAGGCTTAAATGATGAGCATGTATTGAAATTTACCGAAGGCAACACTATTCGTAAAGTTATCTATATACCAGGTAAACTATTGAATATAGTGGCTAACTAAGATGTATTTATCACTAAAGCAGTATGTAAGTCGTCAGGCTATTAAGCAAAGGAGTTGTATTTTTCTAGTAATATTTTCTACTAGCTTTTTAAGCGCTTGTGGCTTTCATCTGCGTGGTGATTACCTGCTTAGTGATGAACTGCAAACTCTGTATGTAAGCTCAAGTGATGTTCATGGTGAATTGACCCGCTTGGTGAAACAACACCTTTCACGGAACCAAGTGAATGTACTAAAATATAAAAGTACCCAAAAACCTGAGCTTCGCATACTGTCAGATACGCTCGATAGAAGAACTTTATCTGTATTTCAAAACGGCCAAGTGGCTGAATATGAACTTATTTACACCGTTCATTATCAGCTACGATTTGGCTCTACAAATGGTGAACCACTTGAAGAGCCTCAAGACTTTAGCTTTGAATTAAACCGAGACTACCAAGATGATCCTAATCTAGCATTAGCAAAATCTCGCGAATTATCATTATTATTAAGTGAAATGAGAAAGTCTGCTGCCGATAAAATTTTACGAGACATGGCAAGAATTCAGCGATAATACTGACAACTTGCGCTAACTTTTAAACAAGGCATCTATGAAGATTTACCACAACCAACTACAGCAAACAGTAAAACAAGGCTTCAAGCCTGTGTGGTTGGTATTTGGTGATGAACCTTGGCAAAAAAATGATAGCTTAGCAATAATCAAAAATCATGCTCTACAACAAGGTTTTAGTGAGGTTATTCGCTTTACTAGTGACAATAGTTTTGATTGGCAACAGCTCATCGATGAATATCAATCAATGAGCTTGTTTTCTAGCCAACGTATTATTGAAGTGGAATTAACGACGGTTAAGGTTGGAGAAAACGGTAATAAAACCTTACTTGCATTAAGTGAGATTATTGAAAAAAATGCAGCATTACAAGATGTGGTTTTTATTTTTTATGGACCTAAACTTGATGGTCCTAGCGCGAATAAAAAATGGTTTAAAGCCTTAACTCAACTAGGTTGCTACCTTCCTATATATGATATTGATGCAAAAATATTACCTCGCTGGTTGCAAAACCAAGCAAGAAGCTTAAATGTCAATTTAGCACCTGAATTATCCTCATTATTAATCGAGTTATGTGAAGGTAATTTACCCGCTTTAGAACAAGAGCTTCAAAAACTCTCATTACTTTTTCCTAATAATAATCAACAGATCAGTTTAAATGATGCCGAAAAGTTAGTAACCAAACAAGCTAAATTTAATCCGTTTCAAATTATTGATGCTTTATTACTGGGTAATTGCAAAAAGTGTGTTGTGATGTTAGATCAATTACAGCAAGAAGGTGCTGCTACCGGACAAATAATTTGGGTATTTCACAAAGAAATAAACCTGTTATACACCATGCTAAGTAAAGTAGCACAAGGAACGCAGCTCAATGACTTATATAAAGAATATCGAATATGGGATAAACGTAAACCTTTATATCAGCACGCACTAACACATATAAGCCTAAAGAATGTAAAACGAGCTATGTCACGACTTGCTGACATTGATTTAATCAGTAAAACCAGTAGCGAATTCAACGCTTTCATATTATTAGCCGATTTATGCATAACTCTATATTACGGCGAAACTACCCAACACTTTTCGCTAAATTATGAATATAGTTAACCTGCGCTAACTTAAGAGCTCAGCTACACGCAAAGATAGTTAATAAGAATAAAGACGTAAGAGTAAAATTAATGATGAGCAAAAAAACGGTGAGTGATATTGGTATTTTAGGTGGTACCTTTAACCCCATTCATCTTGGTCATACCTTACCTGCGAAAGCAGTAGCTAAACATTTATCATTAGATGAAGTGTTATTTATTCCTGCCAGCATTCCTCCTCATAAAGCATCACCTAATGTCAGTGCCACCCAACGCGCAACTATGGTGAAATTAGCATGTGAGAGCGAATCTATATTTAGTTGTGATGAACGCGAATTACAACGTAGCGGCTATTCTTATACCGTAGACACGTTGAAAGAACTATCGTTAGCGTATCCCAATTCACGTTTATATTTCATCATGGGCTTAGACTCCTTATTAACCTTTACCCATTGGCATAAACATCAAGAGATATTATTGTTTTGTCACTTAATCGTGAATACTCGGCCAAATTATCAGTTAGACAATATTAATCAAGCGACTCAAATATTACTCAATGAACATCAAGTAGACGATGTTCATTCATTAAAGCAAAAAAAATCAGGCAGTATATTATTACTCCCCTGTGACCTTCCAAATAATGAAAAACTCATAAATATCAACCTCTCTTCTAGTGAAATAAGACAGCGTTTAATTAATAAACAGAGCTGTCAAACGATGTTAAATCCAAAAGTATTAGATTTAATCAACAAAAATAAGCTTTATCGTTAACTGCTTCGTTAAAAAGTGTTACTATTGCCAACTTATATGGTGCGTATTTTAACGCAGCTATTATCGGTACCTTAATACCGAGCTTAATAATAAACCTGACTCTAGGAAGAACAACCTTGCAAACTGAAGAACTTAATAAATTTGTTATAGAAAAACTTGATGATATGAAAGGAAGAGATATTATTTCTCTTCATATTACTAATAAAGCAAGTTTTGCTGATTATATGATTATCTGTTCAGGTAATTCAAAACGTCACGTAAAATCAATCGCTCAATCTGTTGCTATGGAATGCCGTGCCGCTGGCTCTGCTCCTCTTGGAATGGAAGGTAACGATGTTGGTGAATGGTCATTAGTAGATTTAGGCGATATTATCGTTCATGTTATGACTGATGAACAACGCGATAAATATAATTTAGAACAGTTATGGGCAGAAGAATAATTTAGCTGGACTTATTAATGAAACTAACTTTATATGCCGTTGGCACTAAAATGCCTTCTTGGGTCACTCAGGGCTTTAGCGAATATTCTCGTCGCTTTCCTCGTGACTTGCCATTCGAGTTAGTCGAAATATCAGCGGGAAAGCGTGGTAAAAATGCAGATATAGCACGTATCTTAGAAAAAGAAGGTGAGCAATTACTTAACGCTATTCCCAAAGGAAACCGTATAGTCACTTTAGAGGTGGAAGGTAAACCTTGGGATACGCCACAACTTGCTAAACAACTTGAACGTTGGCAGTTCGACGGTAGAGATGTCGCATTGTTGGTGGGTGGCCCGGAAGGCTTATCTCCTGCTTGCATTGAAGCGAGTGAACAAAAATGGTCTTTGTCGTCATTAACCTTGCCCCACCCAATGGTTAGAATTCTTATTGCTGAAAGTTTATATCGCGCTTGGAGCGTCAATACTAATCACCCTTATCATAGAGAATAGCTGTGACTAATTGTTGTATGGCTGTACAAAACTTTCTTTATAATATTCTTTACAATGAGTGTGCTAATAAAAATATATTCGCCCCTAAAATAGTATGGCGTAAAGGAAATAATTGTGGCTAAACGTCGTATTACGATGCGTAATCATAGCGCAGAAGCAAACTTATTTGCTCGTCGTACCTTTATTATATTTATTGGCGTATTAGTACTTATATTAGTATTGTTTAATAATATCTATTCACTGCAAGTAAATTCATTTGAAAAATATCAAACGCGTTCTAACTCTAACCGAATAAAGCTGTTGCCAGTTGCTCCGAATCGGGGCCTTATCTATGATCGAAATGGTGTTATTCTTGCTGATAACAAACCAGTTTACAGCCTAGCCGTTATTCCCGAGCAAACTGACAACTTACAAGAAAATATTGACGAAATTAGTGCGTTACTCAACATCAGTGATGATAGAAAAAAAAGTTTCTTCAAATCTGTCAAACGAAAGCGCCGTTTCAAGCAAATTGAATTACACCCTCGTTTAAGTGAACAACAAGTTGCTCTTTTCTCCGTTAACCAACATAAATTCCCGGGCGTTTTTGTCGATGCTCGGTTAAAACGTTATTATCCTTTTGGCAAGTTAACCACACATAACTTGGGCTATGTAGCACGAATAAATCGTAAAGATGCTAATCAACTCGAAATTGATGGCAAGTCTGAAAACTATGCGGCAACTCATGGTATAGGGAAACTAGGTATTGAAAAATATTATGAAGATATTTTACACGGAACTATAGGCCACCAAGAAGTTGAAGTTAATAGTCGAGGCCGAGTTATTAGAACATTGGATTATAAACCGCCAACCCCCGGTAAAGACTTAACGTTAACGCTCGATATTGAATTACAAATGATCGCTAAACGCGCACTTGCAGGAAAGCGCGGTGCAGTAGTTGCCATGGATCCTCGTACAGGCGGTATTTTAGCAATGTACTCGAATCCTAGCTATGATGGTAACTTATTTGTCCATGGTATTAGCACTAAAAATTGGAATAAAATACGTAACTCAAAAGATTTACCACTAATCAATAGAAGTGTTCAAGGCTATCCGCCTGCATCAACAGTAAAACCTTTCTTAGCATTAACAGGTTTAGAAGAAGGCGTTATTACACCTGAAACTAGAGTTTGGGATCCCGGTTGGTACCAACTTAAAGGCTTACCTAATAAATACCGTGATTGGAAAAAATGGGGCCATGGCTGGGTTGACTTAAATAAAGCAATTGAGCAGTCCTGTAATACCTACTTTTTTGATTTAGCGTTTAAACTTGGTATTACCAAAATTAGTACTATGATGGAACGTTTTGGTTTTGGTGATTACACTGGCATTGATATACATGAAGAAAGTAGTGCGATAATGCCAAGCGTTGCATGGAAACGTGCGCGTTATAATAAGTCTTGGTACACGGGAGAAACCTTGTCTGTTGGAATAGGTCAAAGTTACTGGACCGTTACACCTTTACAATTAACTCAAGCATTAACAACGTTAGTAAATCACGGCAAACGTAAAGTGCCGCATTTACTTAAATCAACTAAAGAGCCTAGCAGGGATCCCAATGTTGAAGAAGAAGTAATTTATGAAGAACAAGCCCCTCTCGTTCTAAAAAACGATGAACATTGGGATTTAGTACTTAACGCCATGCATCGTACAGTACAAGAAATTGGCGCAACAGCCCATGCCCCTTTTAAAGGAGCAAAATATGATGCATCAGGTAAAACAGGCTCGGCACAGGTTGCTCGTATCAAACAAGATGAAAAATATGATGCGAAAACAACTAAAGAAAATCAACGAGACAATGCAATGTTTATCGCTTTTGCCCCCTATAATGCACCTGAAATAGTTGTATCGGTTGCAATAGAGAACGTTGCAAAAGGTGGCGGTGGAACGAATGCGGGCCCAGTAGCAAGACAAATTATGGATCAATACTTTGGTAACAGAGAAATTACGTCTAGTTATGGAAGTTCAACTACCGATTCAGATAGTATTGCTAATCACCAACATGATCACTCGCCACAACAACAAAAACTGAGCTCTGATAATGCGGAATAACAGCGAAGCGCAACAACCCTATAGTGTATGGCAGAAGTTACACATTGATTTAGTATTGTTGCTTGGCATATTATCACTGATGGCTCTTGGGTTATTTATTGTCTATAGCGCTGGTGGACAAAACATAGAGATTGTTTACCGCCAAGCTATTCGATTAGGCGTCGCTTTAGCCGTTATGTTAGCAATAGCCCAAATCCCGCCGCTTTCTTATAAAAAATGGGCGGTATCTGTTTTTGTATTAGGTGTATTACTATTAGTTTGTGTATTACTTTTCGGCCATGTAGGAAAAGGTGCGCAGCGTTGGCTAGATTTAGGTTTTATGAAATTTCAACCATCTGAAATAATGAAACTGATTGTACCTATTATGATTGCTTGGTTTGTTAGCCAAAAAAGCCTCCCCATAAAAAAAACTACGATGTTTTTCGCTTTTATTTTAGTGTTAATCCCCACACTCTTAATTGCTAAACAGCCAGATTTAGGAACATCGCTATTAATTGCTAGTTCTGGTATTTTTGTAATATTTCTTGCTGGTGCAAGCTGGAAGCTTATTGGTGTCTGTGTTGGTTTAGCCTCTGCTTTCGCACCTATTTTATGGATGTTTTTGATGAAAGATTATCAAAGGCAACGTGTAATGACTTTTTTAAACCCTGAACAAGATCCTCTCGGCTCTGGCTACCATATTATTCAATCTAAAATAGCGATTGGCTCAGGTGGCGTTACTGGTAAAGGCTGGTTACAAGGCACACAATCACAGCTAGAATTTTTACCTGAACGACACACCGATTTTATTTTTGCCGTTTTTAGCGAAGAATTTGGTTTAGTTGGCGTCGGAATATTACTCGCAGTATATTTACTTATTGTAATGCGCGGTTTATGGATAGCAACAAATGCTCAAGATGCTTTTACAAAATTATTGGCAGGTAGTATAACTTTAACTTTTTTCGTTTATGTATTTGTGAATATTGGTATGGTATCAGGTTTATTACCGGTGGTTGGTGTGCCACTACCGCTAGTTAGCTTTGGTGGCACCTCAATGGTGACATTACTCGCAGGATTTGGCATGCTTATGGCTATCAGTACACACAGGCGATTTCATGTGTAATATTTCATCTTAACTTGCTGTTAGCCTAGCCGCTAACGATAACTTTGCCTTTTGCTTAAATTAATAATACTGCAATTATAACAATCAAAAACTTTATACAATGAGTAAATTCATGAGAAATCTACAAACACTTTTCTTAATTATTTCAGTGCTTCTTCTCGCATCCTGTAGCACTGGTCGCTATCAAGATAAACATGACAGTATACCCACTCGACTTCCAAACCAAAGTGAGCAACAAGATGCCATTGCACGTGCTGAAGTTTATAGCAGAGGGGGTAATAAAGACTATCAAGTACGTGGTATCAACTATAAAATATTACCCAGTGCACAAAATTTTGAGCAAATAGGTACAGCATCTTGGTACGGCAATAAGTTTCATGGGCATTTAACGTCGAATGGCGAAATTTATGATATGTACGCAATGAGTGCTGCACATAAAAATTTACCATTACCTACTTACCTTAAAGTCACCAACCTAGCTAATGATAAATCAGTTATTGTCCGTGTTAACGATCGAGGACCCTTTCATCAAAATCGTATTATTGATTTATCCTATAGTGCAGCTTATAAACTTGATATGCTAAAAAGTGGTACCGCAGACGTAAAAATTAGCGCGATTACCGAATTTGGAGAGAAAATAACAGCAATGACCTCACCTATTACGAATAAAGAAATAGATAAAGAGCCAATCATTAGTAAAACAATTGCTGACCATTTACTTGAGAAAACATCAACTAAAGCAAAAGATCATATTCAAGTGTTTGCTACTACCAAACATGAATTAGCGCAAAAAATAGCGAAAGAGATAGCAATCAAACATTCTCAAACGGTTAAATTCCCTAAAGAAAATGGAATATATCGTATTCAAATAGGTCCAATTGTAGATACAACCATTTTAAATAACCTATTAATAGAGCTAAAAAGTGGTAGCTATCCCAATGCCTATTTAAAAGCTTTATAATACAAAACAATGCAGAAGTTAAGATATTAAGACTAATTGTAAATCGATTTTTACAATTTACTTAATATCAACCATAGCCATGTAAATTAGAGCTGTTATACTTTCTCTAGCTTTATATTCATTCATCACTCTATCGAATCTAACATTAAATAATTATGCCTATAAAATCAAAAAATATCGTACGTAATTTTTTCAAAATCATATCCACTTCTTTGTTTGGAACAGCACTCACTTTTTCATCGATAAGTAATGCAATAACAATTATACCTGATGCACCACAAATTAATGCTAAAGGGTATATTTTAATGGATTTCACTACAGGTAAAGTTATTGCACAAAGCAATGCCGACATGCAATTAGCACCTGCTAGTTTAACCAAAATGATGACAAGTTATATCATAGGAAAGGAATTAAAAAACGGCAATATATCCAATGAAGATAAGGTGAGAATCAGTGAAAATGCTTGGGCAAAAAACTTTCCTGATTCATCAAAAATGTTTATCGAAGTCGGTACAGAAGTTTCAGTTGAACTACTAAACAAAGGTATTATTGTTGCGTCAGGTAATGATGCCTGTGTTGCAATGGCCGAGCACATCGCTGGTAGTGAAGGTGCTTTTGCTGACTTAATGAATGCTCATGCTGCACAGTTAGGTATGTCGAGTTCATTCTTTGAAAACAGTCATGGTTTAGATAGCTCATCACATATGACCACACCACGTGATATGGCAACTTTAGCGGGTGCAATTATCCGTGACGTACCTGATGAATATTTAATTTATAAACAAAAATCTTTTACATACAACAATATCAAACAGTATAACCGTAACTCATTGCTGTGGGATAAAAGCTTGAATGTGGATGGCATGAAAACAGGCCACACATCAAATGCTGGTTATAGTTTAGTAACCTCGGCAACAAAAGGTGACATGCGCCTGATTACCGTGGTAATGGGCACTGAAAGTGAGCGTTCACGTAAAGTAGAAAGTAAAAAATTACTTAACTATGGCTTCCGTTTCTTTGAAACATTTACACCATACCAAGCTGGTGAAATATTTGCGACTAACCGTATTTGGATGGGTGATAAAAAAGAAGTAGATTTAGGTATTACAATGGATATTCCTATTACTATTCCTCGTGGTCAACGTAAAAACTTAGAAGCAACATTTGAATTAGATCAACAACTAAAAGCACCAATAGCAAAAGGCACTGTTGTTGGTAAGTTATTCTTACAAATCGGAAATGAAGAGATTGCGCAATACCCTCTTGTTACTCTACAAGAAGTTAATGAAGGTAGTTTCTTTTCAAAAGTAGTTGATTACATTAAATTATTCTTTGCACAGTTTTTTGAATAAAAGCTTTGTGCAAAGCAGTAAATAAACAACCTAGACTCAACAAGCTACCTAGATAGTTTACATAAAAAAGCCACAAGTGATATATCACCTGTGGCTTTGTTTTTAGGGCTATATGTCCTGCCTTACAATCTGTTTAAACATACTCTAAGATTAAACAACACGCTGAATAACCGGCGCCAAAAGAGCATAACACCGCTTTATCTCCTGAATTAAAACCATCATGATGTTTATGCAAAGCAATAATACAACCTGCTGAACTCGTATTAGCGTACTCATCTAAAATAATAGGTGCTTCTTCTGGAGTAGGATCGCGCCCTAAAACCTTCTTACCAATAAAGTTATTCATATTAATATTTGCTTGGTGTAAATAAAGGCGCTTAATATTTTCTGGTGCTAAGCCAACCTTATCCATTTGCGATGCTATTAGGTTCGATACCATCGGCAGTACTTCTTTAAATACTTTACGCCCTTGCTGTATAAAATACTTATCGATATCGTTTTCAGTGTCAGGACTACATTGATTCATATAACCAATATTGCTACGAATATTATTTGAAAATTGTGTGATAGGTTGTTCTGCAATAATTTTGAATTGATGCTCGCCTGTCGCTGTAGAAGCATCCTCAATGATTGACGCTGTTGCAACATCACCGAAAATAAAATGACTATCTCTGTCTCGGTAATTAATTTGTGGTGACAGTATTTCAGGGTTAATCACTAATACTGTTTTAGCTGTACCACTACGAATAGCATTGGCCGCATTGATAATACCAAATGTTGCTGCAGAACAAGCAACCAACATATCAAACCCCCAACCAGGACAACCTAATGCTTGTTGTATTTCAATTGCCATAGCAGGGTAAGAGCGTTGCGTATAAGCGCAAGCGACAATAATAAGGTCAATATCTGCCGCGGTTTTATTCGCTGCTGCAATTGCTTGTTTGGCTGCTGCAACACCAATTTCGGCTTGTAGGGATAATTCGCTATTTGGCCGTTCAGCAAATGAAGGCCTCATAACATCAATATTTAAGATGTCTGACTTAGACATAACATAGCGGCTTTTAATACCTGAAGCTTTTTCGATAAAAGCGCTACTTGAATGGGCTAGCGCAGTAATATCACCATTTTCGATGGCTTGTTCATTACTGCTATTGAATTGATCGACATAACGATTGAAACAAGTAACTAACTCATCATTTGAAATACTTTCAGAAGGAGTAAATAACCCCGTACCACTAATTACAACAGACATAAAATTTTCTCAAACATACAAAGAAGGTATGACCACTAGTGTATTTTATTTGATAGGTTTTGTCGATTGTTCGGCAATTTATTAACAACAGGGCTTAATGACAATAGTCATTCTATTACCCGCTAAACTAACCTTAATGTAAAAGGTTATTCCTCAAAATAAGTACCCCAACCGTCATAATCTACTTTGCACTTCTGCGCCAGCTCAAACATTTCTTTTGTTTCTTTTCTCAGTAATTCTGCGTTTAGCATTTGCTCAGTTACAATATCAAAAGCAAATACTTTATCACCATTTTCAAGTTCAGCTTCTTCAGGCTCTTCAATTTCTAACCCTAATTTAAATGCAGCTATTGCGGCCTTTTCAAGTACCTCAAAATTTTCACTAGCAAAATGATGTTCAATGGTATGGTATACCTCTTCATTTGTGCCGTCTTCGAGTAATTCACCAACAAGTGCATCGGTATGTTCCAACCAACCTTCTAATTCTTTATCAATCATTTTCTTTACCCTTTGCTATTTCTTCATCAAGTTGACTAATTTTTTCTTTCATTAAAGCGTGTGTTTGCTCTGCTATAATACGCGCACTGACACTAGTATCATTAGGAATCACAATCGGGTCTAAAAGTTCAATAATAATTTTACCATTGTTCCAGCGTCCTAGTTTAATTGTTCCGTTTTGATTACTAACACAAATAGGAATTATAGGAACGTTAGCTTGTATTGCTGTACGAAAAGCGCCTGTTTTAAAAGGTAAAAGCCCTCGCCCTTTACTGCGAGTACCTTCAGGGAACATCAACACAGAAAGTTTATTTTGCGTAATTTTTTTGACGGTAACATTCATAGTCCCCATCGCTTTATTCGAATTTTTACGATCAATTAATATGTTGCCTGTCAGCCAATACATTTGGCCAAAAATAGGGATCCATTTTAAACTTTTTTTACCTAGCGTTACCGTGCCTGGCTGGACAGCATTAGCGACAGTAAAAATATCATAATTGTCTTGGTGATTAGCCACATAAATTGCAGGGCCGATAGTTTTAACTGACTCAGGAATTCTGACTTCAACATCAAAACCGAGTAATTTACTTATTTTGCCTAAATATTTAGACGTATAGTAAACATTGTCTCGATGAAAGGGCCTTATTACACAGTATAAGCAAGAAAGAATGCAAACAAGTAGAAAGACAAGAGCCATCAAAATAAAACGAAAAAGAGATAACAATAAAGGAATTCCTAGCAAAATTTAAGGTGGCGAGTATAGCAAGTTGCCATACTCAATAAAACAATTACTATCCTTAACATAGTAATCAAAGACTTAATTTTCCAATATAAAAATTAATAAAAACAAAGTAAAGGCTGGGTCGAGTCTTCGAACATGTTTAACTGTCGATTCACTACCAGAGTATTTAAAATACCTTATGTAATAATGGCAGCTTTAGATATAGAGAAAGTATAGTAAAACAATACTATTAGGATTAGTTAACCTTAAGGTCAATAAGCATAAGGTTAACTAATTTGGCATTTAACTAGTTTGACATTTAACTAATATCTGTCATTTTCATCTGAATATAAGACTGGGCATCATTTGATAGATGAGACTTAGATAAGTAGCTTTTTCCGGTATTTTTCCCTGCCTTAAAATGCAAAACATACCCTAAACTCGTTTCTGTTATTGTGGTTACGTCTTGCCATAAAATCCTGCCGGTATGATAAAAAGACTCACTAAGAACACCTTGTTCATCAATAGTTAATGTTACTTCGCTGTTAGAAGCTTTACTAAGCATTTGTCTAACAACCCACCAAGGCTGACTATAGTAAAGACTTAGCGCTTCTAAGATCCCTAGTGCCACAACAAACCAAGCAGCATAGGCATTTACCGGAGTAAATAATAGAATGATTAAACCAAATAACATTAACACACCTGATTTTAAAAAAGTCTTAGCTGAAAGCTCTAATGTGCTTGATTCACTATAACACTCGTTAAAATATGGTTTATCTAATATAAATTTGCTTGTAAAAGAAGGAGATGAATTCATGAAAAAAAACTAACAATAAATAAAAATAATTCTAACAGAAATTATTCATGAAGTAATGAAGGTAATTGAACTTTAATGGTTAAAAAGCACTCTGCGTCATCAAAATGCCACAAGTGCTATAAAATTAAAAACTACTGCGATCGATAAATGATTTTGGTTCTTCATTTCTTGCTAAACCATTCTTCATTGCTATCCGTTGGTTTTTCCGTCCTAATAATCGTAACTGAACTATCCTTTCCCAGAATAACGCCGCTCGGGTATCTTTTTTCCAAGTCTTTTTAAATAAATATTTAGCGGCAGCAATAGCGTCGGGACTTTGTTGACAGATTTTTTCAGCCAACGATTTTGCTTCAATTAATGGTGTATCACTAACCTTTGAAACTAAACCATATTGCTCAGCCTCAACTCCGGAGAAAAATCGCCCTGTCATTGTTAATTCTTGGGCTATATCTACACGAGTTAATCTGGACAAGGTTGCCATACCGCTCATGTCGGGGATCAAACCCCATTTCATTTCTAGAATCGATAGATTTGCATCAGGAGTCGCTATACGATAATCACAACCCAATATAATTTGCATACCAGCCCCAAAACAATTGCCGTGTACAACAGCAATAACAGGTACTGATAAATCTCGCCAAACGTGTGCTACTCGTTGAAACATATTATCTTTGCGCCAAGGGAGTTTGAAGAAGAACTTACCAATCATTGAGGGATTTTTAGCAACATAATTAAAATCTAACCCCGCACAAAATGAAGCCCCTGCGCCTTGTAAAATGACACAACGAATACTGCGATCTTTATCTATTTTTTTAGCTACTTGCACTAATTCAAGTATCATTGGTTTATCTAAACCATTATGTTTATCCACTCTATTTAAAGTGACATAAGCAATGTTTTGCTCAACGTTAAATTTCACTCTCGCATTAGTCATAAAATTTACCATCTCAAAGTTAATCTTTTATTGAGTGTGCCATAATTAAACTGGTAGTACCACAAAGCAAGATTATTTAGCTTAACGCGGTAATTTTCAGATCAAAAATGTGTTTTTTTCCCTGAACTTTACCAATATATCCGATAATTTTGTGGTAAAGTTACTAAACGCACCTAGATTAATATCATTACAAAAATAAAACAGCCTCAGGTTGATAATGTTAAAAATAAATAACATGTAATGATTACTGATACTTTCAGATGTCTACTATTTAAGACGTCTGCCCTTGGTATAAACACCAAAGGGATAATAGTTTAATTTTTCTAAGGAAATAACATGCAAGTTATTATTTTTGACGATGCACAACAAGTTGCCGTTAATGCTGCCGAATGGGTAGCTGAATTAATTACTAAGAAAAAAAACCCCGTGTTAGGCCTAGCGACAGGCAGCACTCCAATTAGTCTTTACCAACAACTTGTTAATAAATATAAAGCAGGTGAGTTGAGCTTTAAAAATACGACAAGTTTTAATTTAGATGAGTATTTGGGTATTGATGCTGATAATGAACAAAGCTATCGCCACTTTATGAATCAAAATTTATTTAATCATGTTGATATTAATATAGACAATACCTTTTTACCTACTTGTAACCAAGGTGAAAACCCTAGAGAGCAAGGCTTAGCTTATGAAGAGAAAATCAAGCAAGCAAATGGTGTTGATTTACAAATATTAGGCATTGGTGCAAATGGACATATTGGCTTTAATGAACCAACGTCAAGTTTAGCGTCACGCACACGAATAAAAACATTAACACAACAAACTCTTAATGATAATTCTCGTTTATTTAATAAAGATGAATTTCAGCCAACACTCGCTATGACCATGGGTATTGCAACTATTTTAGATGCTAGATATGTATTATTAATGGCGACGGGTGAGAGTAAAGCCCAAGCGGTAAAAGACATGGTAGCAGGGCCACTTTCAGCTATGTGCCCTGCTTCAGCTTTACAAATGCATGAAAACGCCATTATATTATTAGATAAAGCGGCAGCAAGTAAGCTTGAAGATCAAGAGTATTACCACTGGGCAAATAATCAAAATATTAAAGTGAATGAAGAGTTTGGTTTATATCACAACTATTAATTTAGATAATATTAATTTAGATGATATTAATTTAGATAATTACATACATTAACAATAAAAAACCGACATTATGTCGGTTTTTTTATAGCAGTTTCATTAATTAAGTGAACAATTAGATACGTAGAAAAAATTGCCAAATATAAGGCATTTATTTCAATAACTAGTTGTTCTAATTATTAAATAAATAACGATGTAGTTGGTTATTTTAGCAAGTAGAAATGATCACATAGCTAGTGAGCTTGGTATTATCCATTATCGAATTAGCCGTAAATCGCTAGAATAAATAGCCTAAGATTAAAAATATCGTTTATACAGCAAACGGGTATTTTATCGCTTCATGACTCTGATAGCCTTCCACTGAAAAATCATCCATTGTGACCCAGGTTTCTAAGTCTTTTAATGATTTAATATCCGGATTTATAATCAATTTAGGTAACGGCAACGGTTCACGTTTAAGTTGTACATCTTTCATCAAGGCCAATTGATCTTCATAAATATGTGCATTCACTATTTTATGATAAGCAATACCAGGCTTTAACCCTGTAATTTGTGCCATGATAGCCAAGAAGAAAAACACCTGTACTTGGTTGAAATTTAGTCCTAATGGTACATCACACGAACGTTGAAAACTGGTTAAATAAAGTGTGTCATCCAATACTGAAAAATTGTGAGTATGCATACAAGGTCTTAAACAACCCATATGAAATTCACCAGGGTTATAAAAAGTCAGAATTTCAGCACGGTCGTCGATGCCTTGACTTAAGTTATCAACTATTTTTTGGAGCTGATCAATAGTGCCACCATCTGGTGTAGCCCAAGCTCGGCCCTGAACGCCATAAACACGCCCCATATCATCCTCACCTTTACGGTGAGTATTATTCAACCAAACATCATTTAAATTAGCATTCGCATCCCAGGTTTTTGTACCTAGCTTTCTAAAATCAGCCGCATTATCATAGCCACGAATATAGCCAAGAAATTCAGCAATAGCCGATTTAAAAAAACTTTTTCGGGTAGTTATCATCGGAAATTCGTTATCGGCAACATTGTATTCCAAATCGGCATTAATCACAGTTAAGCAACGCTTGCCTGTTCGGCTATTTTCAACCCAAGTTCCGTGGTCAACAATACGTTGACATAAATCTAAATATGCGCGCATTATGTTTTACCTTTATTTGAAGATGTTGTTTTTTTTCCTGTGCGCTTTGTATTAGAAATTGCTTCTTTTTCTTGAATTAAGTAACCCAAATAAATAATCAAAATCCCACCTAAAATCATAGGAACACTTAAAATCTGCCCTTTAGTAATAAAAGAAAAATATAAGCCTAAATGGGCGTCTGGCTCTCTAAAGAATTCAATAATGGTTCTAAACACACCATAACCAATTAAAAAGACGCCTGAAGCTAAACCTAAACTTCTAGGCTTACGTGTAATAACGTATAAAATAACAAATAAAACAACGCCTTCCAGGAAAAACTCATACAACTGTGAGGGGTGACGTGGCAATTGTAATGGGTCTGTTGGAAACACCATAGCCCAAGGTACATCAGTTTGTCTTCCCCATAATTCAGCATTAATAAAGTTAC
Organism: Colwellia sp. 20A7; assembly: GCF_009832865.1. NCBI lineage: Bacteria > Pseudomonadati > Pseudomonadota > Gammaproteobacteria > Alteromonadales > Colwelliaceae > Colwellia > Colwellia sp. 20A7. Next base: position 3,537,871 of record NZ_CP047130.1, read on the forward strand.
CTAAACGCCCCATCCCTAAACCAATAGGTACAAGTGGTGCAACAAAATCACCAACCGTTAAAAAAGCTTTATTTGTTTTACGTGCAAAAAGATACACCGCAGCAATAACACCAAGCAAGCCACCATGGAATGACATACCGCCAGCCCAAATTTTGAAAAGGTATAATGGCTCAGCTAAAAAGTAGTCGAATTGATAAAATAGTACGTAACCTATTCGCCCACCTAAAATAACACCAAGAAAGCCATAAAATAATAAATCGCTTACTTGCTCACGAGTCCACTCGCCACCACTTTTATCCGCGGCTTTATTTGCAATAAACATTGCACCCAAGAATCCGACTAAGTACATCATGCCGTACCAACGAAGTGCAACCGGCCCAATACTAAAAATAATAGGGTCAATAATGGGAAATTGTAAAAATTGGTCTGTCATTTTCTATCCAAATAAAGCTTCGCTGAAAAATACGAAGAAAAGTTAAGTTAACATCATTTTCATTGCCACAATAATAAGAAAAATGGCAAATAATTGTTTTAAAGTTTGTACTGGTACCTTAGCGGCATATTTTACGCCAACAGGGGCAAATAATGAAGATGTAAGCGCTATTCCGCTTAAAGCAGGTAAATAAACGTAACCAAGACTCCAAGCAGGTAATAATTCATTACCAAATCCTGAAATGATATACCCCAAAGAGCCAAATAACGCCACCATAACACCACATACGGTGGCAATACCAATACAATGCCTTAATGGCGTACCAAAATACGTTAAGATTGGCACTAAAATAGCACCACCTGCCATGCCCATTAAACTCGCAACCACACCGGTGAGTAAACTAATAAATTGTAACTTAATTTTTGATGGCATTTCTTTATAGCGCTGCAAGCGAATAGATAACAGCATATAGGACGCAAGTATCACAACCGCAATAGCAAAAAAGCTTGTTAATGCCTGAGCTGACAAATGATCTGCAATAAAAGCCCCGACTAAGGCCCCAAAAGCGACAATGAACATCAGTGGTTTAGTTATATTCCAAGGAATATTTCTGTTCTTATGGTGAGCAAATGTGGCACTCGATGAAGTAATCACAATTGTCGATAACGAGGTTGCCAATGCCATCGGCATTATCACTTCATTACTAATCCCTAGTTGAGGTAATAAGTAAACCAAAGCTGGCACTACTATCAAACCACCACCAATACCTAATAGCCCAGCTAAAAAGCCAGTAAAAGCGCCAAGGAATATACAGCTAATAAAAATTAAAAACATTACAATCCAGCGCGAATAAAACCGCCCAAACCTAATTGTTCGAGTTGCTCATTTAAGTAAATATGCACTTGCTTAGCAGTAATCAGTTTTAAGGTGTGAGATAAAATCAATTCAGCTCTTTGAAAATCAATATGGCGAATAACCCATTTAATACGCGCTATATTATGCCCATTCATACTGAGTTTATCAAAACCCATAGCTAATAATAATAAGGCACCAGCAGGCTCACCAGCTAACTCCCCACACAAACTTAGCGGTATAGAATACTTTTTAGACTGTTTTGCAATAGTATACAGAGCTCTAAGCACCGCAGGATGATAAGCATCGTGTAAACCAGCCACTTGCGCATTGTTACGGTCTACCGCAAGTAAGTATTGTGTTAAATCATTACTACCAACAGAGAAAAAGTCGACTCGCTGTGCTAATTCTTCAAGTTGAAAAATCACAGAAGGAACTTCTAACATAATACCTATTTTAGGACGAGGAAGCTCTTTAACTTGAACGTCGCCGCCATACTGATTATTTATCCCATTTTGACTTTCACTACTTATCTCGGCACCTACTTCTAGGTAAGCTTGATTTATTAAGCGAATAGCATCATCAACTTCATTAACATTTGAAATCATAGGTAACATAATTTCTAAGTTATTATACTGATGATTAGCTCGAATCATGGCACGAACTTGAACTAAAAATATTTCAGGGTGATCTAAAGTGATCCTGATCCCACGCCACCCTAAAAACGGGTTATCTTCAGTAATAGGAAAGTAAGGTAACGATTTATCTCCGCCTATATCTAACGTACGCATGGTAACCGTTGCTTGAGAAAACTCTTTTAATGTTTTTTCATATAAGGTCGTTTGCTCCTGCTCTGATGGAAAGTAATGTCGATCCATAAACGGAATTTCAGTTCGATACAAACCTATGCCTAAACTACCTAAGTTTTCTGGACGATCAAACCCCGCAGACAAACCAGCATTTAATTGTAGCTCGATAGCTTGGCCATCTTGAGTAATTGTGGGTAAATGAACTTCTTGTTGAATTTTACTGATCAACTCGCTTTCTTGAGCAATTAATTGACGATATTCACTTATCAATGCGTCATCAGGATTAATAAATAGCTCACCGCTATAACCATCGACAATCGCTTGTTGATGATTAAACTGGGCAATAGGGATATTCGTAATTCCCATAATGGCCGGCAATTCAAGCGCATGTGCTAAAATAGCAGCATGAGAATTAGCAGAGCCAGATAAAGAAACGATACCTTTTAATCCTTTGTGTTGATATTCAGCTAACATAGAAGCTGTTACATCTTCAGCAAGCAAGATAAAGGCTTTAGGGAGTTTTACTTTTAGCGATTTTTTCTTCTGTAAATTACGTAATAATCTATTACCTAAATCACGAATATCGGTAGCTCGCTCTTTTAAATAGCTATCATCTATCGCTTCAAATTGAGTCACATAATGATCAATGATAAGTTTAAGGGCACTTTCTGCTTGCCAGCCTTCATTGATTTTTTTGATTACACCTTGACGAATATCCGCTTGATCAAGTAACTGTATATAAACATCAAAGATGGCTAAGTTATCATCGGTGATAATATCACTTAGTTTTTGACTCAACTTTTCAAAGTCAGCTTTGGTTTTATTAACTGCAGCAGTGAAGCGCATAATTTGCTTACTTTGTTGAGCTAAGCTAACTTTTTCTAAGACTACTGTGACAAGCTCAACCTTAGGTTGATAAACAACTATCTCACTCAGCGCGATACCAGGAGCACCTGCAATACCTAATAACTGTTTTACATCTTTACTTTTATCTGATTGCATAAAGAGGTTTTTCACCTCGGCACTGGCTAACGCATTAGCCAATTGTGCTGCTATCGTAACTAAAAAGGCTTCTTCATTTTCTGTAAAATTTCTAGCGTTTTTTTGTTGAATAGAAAGAATGCCCAACACTTTACGTCGGTGGATAATAGGTGTGCCTAGAAAAGCATTAAAATCATCTTCTTCAACTTCAGGTGCATGCATGAAATGTTGATGATTTCTTGCATCAGCTATATTTATTGGCTCTTCTCGCTGCCCTACTAGCCCAACCAACCCTTCAGAGAACCTTATCGCTGTTTGCCCAAACGACTTTTGTGCTAATCCATCAGACGCCATTAATAAGAAGTGTTGTTGAGCGTGATCAGCTAAATAAATTGAGCAACAGTCGGTATTCAGTGAATTTTTGATTTGGCTAACCATACGCTCTAATGCTATTTGCAAGTGCATTTCTTGACTAAACTCAAGCACAATACGACGTAGCGTGGTTAACATAATTTCCTTATTGAACGTATAAAATGAATAAAAAAGCCCACGTAAGTAGGCTTTTAATAAAATAACTCATAGTAATAATTACGCTTGGCGTTTACCTCGATTAGGCCGCCTATCAGGCCTTTTTTCATATGAAAAAGATAAAGCCTGTAGGGCAAACTCTTTCATAACTTTACGATAAACATCGCGCTTAAATGACACTACTTGTCGAACTGGATACCAGTAACTCACCCAACGCCAATCATCGAATTCAGGATGAGAGCTATGTAGCAAATCGACCGATGATTCAGGAGCAGTTAATTTTAATAAAAACCACTTCTGTTTTTGCCCAATACAAACAGGTTTACTATCGTGTCTTATATAACGTTTTGGTAATTTATACTTTAGCCAGTGTTTAGTTGAAGCAACAATTTTAACATGTTCTGGTTGTAATCCTACTTCTTCATATAACTCTCGAAACATGGTTTGCTCAGCAGTTTCCCCTTCATCAACACCACCTTGTGGATATTGCCATGAATGTTGCCCAAACCTTCTAGCCCAAAATACTTGTCCCCTGCTATTAATTATTACTATGCCGACATTGGCTCGGTAGCCTTCGGCATCGATCACAGGAACTCCTGAAAACTAAAAAATACTTGTGTAGATTCAACCATAATAACGCCAATGGAGCAAATGATTACTTTGATTTTTTTACCTATTAACCAGATAATAGCTTTTATTTACAAACGCATTAGTGATAAACACACAATGAACATTCCCGCTTCCGAACAAGAACTACTTGAAAGAGTGCATAGTTTAGCTGGCTTAACCCTAGCTGAGGTTGCCGATGATGCGAAAATTGAAATGCCTGTAGATTTAAAGCGTAATAAAGGCTGGGTAGGCTTATTGCTTGAGCATGTCCTTGGCGCTAGCGCTAGCTCAAGACCTGAACCTGATTTCCCCACACTCGGAATTGAATTGAAAACCTTGCCAATTAATTGCCAAGGTAAGCCACTTGAGACAACTTTTGTTTGTGTTGCGCCATTAACGGGTTTAGTAGGTGTTAATTGGCAAAATTGTTGGCTTAAACAGAAATTATCAAAAGTATTATGGGTTCCCATCATCTGCAATACGCCAGAGGAAAAGAAAATACCTTTAGCAGAGCGCCGAATTGGCAGCGCTTTTCTTTGGTCACCTTCAGTTGAAGAAGAGCAGTTATTAGCAATGGACTGGCAAGAGCTAACCGATATGATTGTTTTAGGTGATGTAGAAAATATTCATGGTAAACATGGACAAGTACTACAACTTAGACCAAAAGCTGCCAACGCTAAAGCAAAAACACAAGCCTATAATCGCCATGGCAAGCCATTTATGACCTTACCTCGTGGCTTTTATTTAAAAATCCCTTTCACTCAAGCGCTATTAAATAAAAACTTACGTATCAATGATGGTGCTTGACTTCTTAACACCGTCCCCCTGAAACGCCCTCGCCTTCCGTATTAAATCACCTACGGAATGACTGCAGATCCGCATTCTGAATTTGATTCAGAATCCCAAGCGTTATGCTGTGTAGACGTTGAGATCTAGGAATTCACGCATAATTCAACCACACGCATGGAATTCCGTATTAAACCATCAACGGAATGACGAAGCTGGTGACCTACGGAATGCACAAGTGACGAACAACTGATGAACAACTGATGAACAACTAAATAGTTAAGTATCGAACAATAAAGACAGCACTTACGCATGATTTATAATTGAAATTTCTTGTTCAATAATTGTACTCATACCCGCTGGAAGTAATTGCATTTCGGTAGTTGCCGCTTCTAAACAAACAAACTCCTGTTCACCGTTACAATGAACATCAGTCATATTATTAGCAGCATCAGTTCCTGGGTTCCAAAAAACCCACTGCTTTGTATTTTGTGATTTCAGCTCAATCGTACGTCCCCATGTATTATCAACTAGGCTCATATCATCATTGGTGTGGTAAATGCGATCCACAGGCCCCACACCATTTTTAAACGCTTGTGGCTTACATAACTGTTCAGTTAACTTATCATAAAAATTAGCTTGCGCTAACGCCGCTATTTTTATTGCTTTAGGTGAGCTCACGGAAAAATAGCTGTGTAGAGCGCCGGTGTAGTATGCGTCAACATCACTTAAGTTAGTTATATGTAACGTTTGCTTAAATGTTCGACCAAAGAAGAGAACTTGTTTTAATTGGCAAGCATTTGGCCATAGTTCGTTCATTGCTTTTCCTTGCCAACTCAACGTGACTTCTACGCCCTGCTCGATGATATCAATATTATCTACTTGCCATTGCTGCGTTCGCGCAAAACCATGATTACCAGCAGTTTGATCATTATCGTTTGGATGAGCACCAAACCAAGGCCAACATAAAGGTATACCGCCGCGAATGGCTTTTCCTTGCTCAAAAGCTGAATCTTTTGATAACCAAAAAACTTCTTTTTCACCATCAGGGCGCCAGCTCAGTACTTGACCGCCATATAAACTGACTTTTGCTTCAACCGCAGTGTGTTTAATATCTAATGCAGATAAGTCTTGAGATAACTTGGTTTCAAGTACTTGGCCAAATTCGTTTTTAACTAATAACACTATTCAAACACCTTATTATTTCTATATATTAATATGACTATTTTTCTAAAACTAAAGATAAGACTAAGTATAAATTGAATGTAAAAATTAAAAGTTTTTACCTAATGATAAAAATACCGTACTTTCACCACCAGAAGCGAAGCCGAAGCCGAAAACAGCAGGGCCGAAATCTGTATCCGTGCCAAAATATAAACTCCCAGAGCGAACCATGTCGTCAATTGCAATGGATTCACTTAATTCCCACACATTACCTGTTTCAAAACTAGCGCCTAAATAAAGAGGTAAACTTGCTTTTCCAAAAAGTTCACGTCCTAAATCATACTGATAAACGATGGCTGCAAAAACCTTATGCGAACCAATTAGTGCATCTTTTTGATAACCAGAAAGGTTCAAAAAACCACCTAACTCAGTTACATGAACAGTAAAATCACTATCGTTATTAACGGTTGCGAAAGATGCTATACCAACAAAAGAATGATTCTTAACGTTAAAAGCACCTCGCCAATCTAACTGTACTTCCAGTGACGTATCTTTGGGCTCAACACCTTCAATTTCTTGATAATGGTCATTTCGCCAAAGCACATTAAAAGATAGCTTATTACCATCAGTGGGAAAATCAATACTATTTAAGCTGTCATAATTAAATGATAAATAAGCACCGTAAGATTTATAGTCAAGCTTTCCGCCTTGATTATATTCAAACGCAAGCTTTCCTTTTTCTCCAAGAAAACCGAGTTCTACAACACCATCATTTAAATAATCAAACCCTAAACCTAACTTAACTAAATAATTTTTATTAATGAGTTCAGCCCTATTATCAGTAGCCTCCCATTTATCCTGACTATATTGAATTCTTGTTCTAGTAAAGTAGTGTTGGCTTTCTGATAATGGTTGATAAAACTCGGTTGCTAACAATGGTTCCCAACCTAACTTTATTTCATTAATCCACATACCACCATAGGGGGTAACATCATTTAAAATATAAGCTAAATCAAGGTCAATAACAGAGCCTTGTTTAAAGTCACTTTCTAGCTTAAAACCCAAATGAAGATAATTGGGTCCCCAAGATTGAGCTCGAGTAGTAACTATCAATTGCCTTCCATCTTCTAAATCAACAAATTCGGCATCAACATACTCAAATTTATTAAGAGAATATACTCGTCCAATAGCGAACTGTAATTGCTCCTTATTTACAATATCGCCAATTTTCAGTGCTAATTTTTCTTCAATAATGGCGGTACTTACCGTTGAGTTATTCTGGTATTCAATACTCGTAATAGGCTGAGTAAAAGCAGTAAACCAAGTAAGTGATTTTTGTGTTTTTTCTTGTTGATAGCTTAAGTACTCTTGCTCATCAACACTTAATACTTTTAATGCTTCTTCAGCTTGCAATGCCGCCTGCTCTCCTAGCTCAAGCGCTTGACTCATGATTGAAAAGTCTGTGGTACTTAAATAGTCAATTTTGGGGCGAATTAATACATCTCTAGTTGATAAGTACTTCATCTGAGTTTGTGTGGTGTTATTCGTGATAATTGTTGAGAGCTGATTAAATACATCAAACGTACTATTAATATTTTCTTTCGAAAATAAAGCAGAACCAATATCCACTGCAATAACAATATCAGCTCCCATTGCTTTTATTACATCAATAGGCATATTATTGGCAATACCGCCATCCACTAATAACTTACCATCAATAGTTACCGGCTCTACTACACCAGGAACAGCTGCTGATGCTCGCATTGCTTTAGTAAGACTGCCTTTATTAAGAACGACCATTCTTGCGGTAACCAAGTCAGAAGCAATGGCACGATAAGGAATAGCTAGATGATTAAAACTATCAAACTTTGCAATAACATTGGTCGATAACTTCAATAAACTGTCTGCTGACTGCCCTAGCAATACACCATTAGATGATTTTAATTGCCCATCACGAATACCTATTCGCATAGGAATATTATATTTATCTCTTAAGTTTTTATTTTCAAATGATAAGAATAACCTAGGAATATAATCAGAATAACTCTGTTCCCAAGGTAAATTAAGCATTGTTTTTTCTATATAATCGACGCTATAACCTAATGCATATAAGCCGCCAACATAAGCGCCAATACTGGTACCAACAACGTAATCAATGGGAATTTCATTCTTCTCAATGACCTTCAGTACGCCAATATGTGCAGCCCCCTTAGCACCACCGCCACTGAGTACTAAACCAATTTTGGGGCGTGATTCTGCATGGATTAATGAGCTTGTTAGCGTAATACAGGAAATGATAAAAAGAAAAATAAATCGCATAAAATTAAAAAGTTAATAAGGAACAGGGACGTTACAAATATACAGTTTTATTTATTCCTATTCATCTTTAATTAAAAGTATGATTTAAATTTAAGAAAAACTAGTTAAAAATAAGTTGTGTTTAAATTCAATGTGGAATCTAACGTATCTATAAGGATGAGGTTCTAGTTTAACGATAAAGGGTTTATTAAAGTATGACCAATAATAAACCCAGCATAAAAAAATCACTTTTGAGGGCAATAAATAATAACGAATTTTAGATGAACATTGATCTTACGTCAGAGCACCTTGCTTTAAAACCTTCGGTGTCCATAAAGTCGATATCAGGTAAAATACCTTTTTTAACATAACTATTTAATAGTGCTTCTTGTGTCGCTTTATTCTTAAAAATATTATGATAGATAGCACCTGCTCGAATAAAATCTAGGTAATGAATTTCTGTTGGTAAAATAGTTAAATCCCCCCAACTTTCCGCCAACTCAGTTAATTCATCTGAAAAACCCCATGCACGAGTAACTTCTCCACCAATTTTACCTGAAAGCTTGGTAATGGCTTGCTGTAAGAAAGTTGGGTTAGCAAAGGTATCTGGATATTGCTCAGCTTCCGTTAAAATAGGTAGAACTCCAATATTATGTATTAAAGAGCCTAAGGTTAGCGTGTCTAAATTTAATGCCGTATGTTTATTTTTTTCAAGATAAGCCCCCATTAAACTAATTGATACTGATGCTATATCAACAGTTTTTTCCCAAGACTTCTTCATATATGAAGCAACAACGTCATTTTTAGACACAAATACTTGCTCAAGTGCCATTGCCGTAGCAATACCTTTAATTTGACGTAAACCAATACGAGTTACGGCTTGAGATACACTTTCAACCTTAACCGTTCTCCCTAATAAGACGCTATTAGCCACTTTTATTAAGCCTAGAGACAGCGCAGGATCTTGCGCAATGATGTCGCTCATATAATGTAGATTAACATCAGGATCGTCAGCCGCTTGCCTTACCTTAAATGCAACTTCGGGCAACGTTGGTAACACTAACGCCTCTTGATTTATTTTTTCCGTTAAAATCGTGTATAACGCACTTTCAGCAGCCATAAAAAATCCTCTTTATTTTTATCCTATAATTTTAACATAGCACAATTTTCTTTAACTCAATGGATTATTTACTTTTTTTTATTAAATATTTTTCACTTATAAATAGTCGATAGGTCAATTAATAAGTATTTAATCGTATTCTTTGTTCTAGAACATACTTACCCTTGTTTTAGATTGTCCGTATTAGCCCTTTTTTTTATAATGCGCGTCCATTTACCCTGTACACAAATAAAACTAATTATATTTTATGCTAAAACCTGAATTGCTTTCCCCTGCGGGTAGTTTAAAGAACATGCGGTATGCTTTTGCCTATGGCGCTGATGCTGTTTACGCCGGACAACCACGTTACTCTCTTCGTGTTCGAAATAATGAATTTTCTCTCGAAAATATTAAAATAGGCATAAATGAAGCGCATGCGTTAGGAAAAAAGTTTTATTTGGTCAATAACATTGCGCCTCACAATGGCAAATTGAAAACTTTTTTAAAGGATATAGCCCCGGTTATTGCAATGAAGCCCGATGCTTTAATTATGTCAGATCCAGGTTTAATCATGATGGTGCGTGAAAACTTTCCAGACATGCCTATTCATTTATCTGTACAGGCTAATGCCGTGAACTGGGCAACCGTTAAGTTTTGGCATCAACAAGGGGTTGAACGGGTAATATTATCGCGCGAGTTGTCGCTTGATGAAATTGAAGATATTCGCCTGCACTGTCCTGAAATGGAACTTGAAGTATTTGTACATGGTGCCTTATGTATGGCTTATTCAGGCCGTTGTTTATTATCTGGTTATATTAATAAACGCGATCCAAACCAAGGTACCTGCACTAATTCATGTCGATGGAAATATGACACACACGAAGCAAAAGAGACTGAAACAGGTGACATTGTTGCGGTAGCTCCCTCGCCAGAAATATACACACCAAACAACAATATTATTACATTCGAACAAGGTCAAACTCCAAACCAACCAATCAACGACCTAGTATTACTTCAAGAACAGGGCCGCCCTGGTGAATATATGCCCGCATTTGAAGATGAACACGGCACATATATTATGAATTCAAAAGATTTACGCGCTGTTGAACATGTAGAACGTTTAGTAAAAATGGGAATACATTCATTAAAAATTGAAGGTAGAACTAAGTCATTCTACTATTGTGCTAGAACTGCTCAAGTTTATAATCAAGCCATTAATGATGCCATGGCTAACAAGCCTTTTGATACCAATTTAAACTCTGAGTTAGAACACTTAGCACACAGAGGATATACCGAAGGATTTTTAAAACGTCACCGCCCTTCAGACACACAAAATTATGACTATGGGTATTCAAAAAGTGATACACAGCAATTTGTTGGCGAAGTATTAGGAAAAAACAAAGATTCAGGACTGATTGAAATTGATGTTAAAAATAAATTTCTTATCGGCGATCAATTAGAATTAATGACGCCAGATGGCAATATAACCTTTACCCTAACTCAAATGGTTAACAGTAAAACAGGTGAAGCAATAACAGATGCAAAAGGCTCAGGTCATAAAGTAGCTATTGCGCTAAATACCGAATTAGATTTAAGTTTTGGCATTATTATGCGCTACCTAACAGGTGAAGGTACAACAAGACACCCTTTCGCCCAAAACCAAGTAAGCAAATAAATAGTGGCATTATATATTGAAGACAGCTGCATAAATTGTGATATGTGTGATCCTGAATGTCCTAATGAGGCAATAGCATTAGGAGAACACATTTATGAAATTGATACCGATAAATGTACTGAGTGCGTAGGTCATTATGATAAACCTACTTGTGTCAGTGTTTGTCCAATTGATTGTGTAAAGCCCGATCCTAACCACGTTGAAAACGAAGACGCGTTATTGGCTAAATTTATCAAGATGCATGTTGCTTAATTTTATTGTTAATTAAGCGACGTCAGTCGCCTGTTCACAAGACACGTCAATAACGCTGTATATGTTATATCCCATTATTAGGCGAATAAATTCGCCCCTACGATGATGATAATCAATTATTTCGTAGGACATTTTCTGTATTTGGCGAATAAATTCGCCCCTACGGTGATGATAATCAATTCCTTCGTTGGGTATTTTTGTAGGGGCGACTTCAGTCGCCTGAACACAATACACGCCATTATATCCCATTATTAGGCGAATAAATTCGCCCCTACGATGATGATAATCAATTATTTCGTAGGACGTTTTCTGTATTTGGCGAATAAATTCGCCCCTACGGTGATGATGATCAATTACTTCGTAGGACGTTTTCTGTATTTGGCGACTGAAGTCGCCCCTACGGTGATGATGATCAATTACTTCGTAGGACGTTTCTGTATTAGGCGAATAAATTCGCCCCTACGGTGATGATATTCAATTCCTTCATAGGACGTTTTCTGTAGGGGCGACTTCAGTCGCCTGAACACAATACACGCCATTATATCCCATTATTAGGCGAATAAATTCGCCCCTACGGTGATGATGATCAATTCTTTCGTAGGACGTTTTCTGTATTTGGCGACTGAAGTCGCCCCTACGGTGGTGATAATCAATTCCTTCGTTGGGTATTTTTTGTAGGGGCGACTTCAGTCGCCAGTTCACAATACACATCAATAACACCTATATGATGTTATATCCCATTATTTAAAGAATTCATGCCTTTATAAAAGACTAGGACAGGAATAGATTACTAGTTTAGCCATTAAGCTTATCAAGAAGTCCACCAAACTTTTCTTTAGCTTTCTCTTTTATTTTATCTTTAGCTTCTTCTTTTAAAATATCCACTTGCTCTGCTTTAGCTTGCTTCCAAATAGATGATAATGCTTGTTTTACCAACTCTGCACCTAACTGGCTTGCCGGCATACCAGACTCACCACCAATATTACTTAAATGAATATCAGCTAACGTCGCTTGGTGCGATTTATTACCAAGTTTTGTTAAATCAACGGTTAAAGCAACACCGGCTAAGATAAATTTGTTTACACGTATAATTGGCTCAGTTTTACCTGTCTCTGATTCTGACACAGGAGTACCATCGCCTGCGGTATTTTTCTTAATCGCATCCAGTATGTCTTTAATATTGGCGCCACCATTTTCTGTAAACTCTACAACAGCTTCAGGCTTATCAATAATAATTTGATCAATAACAATAAGATCTGTTGCTAAGCTTTTAAGGTTAATATCTAGGGTTATCTCATTTAATGAAAATACTGAGGGCGCGCTGTAACTTGACGGATTAGCTAATACTAAGCCATTAATCGTACCCGCCCCTTTTAATAATTTCATGTCAACCCGACTAACCGTTACTGATTGTTCGGTAACTTTTGAGCCTACTTGCTCAATTTTCGTTTTAATTAAGGCATTAATTGCATCACCACTTAAAAATACAAAAGCCCCTCCTGCAATTAACACTAAAACGCCTACCAATATGATCAATTTTTTCATTACCTAAATATCCTTACAAAATAATAATTTAATAACTGATAACTTACGGTATAAATAGCATTCAAGCAATCACTGTATGCCTGATATTACTTTAATTAAATTTAGTTAAAGTAATATCACCATCAAGTAGCACAGCTAAATCTTTATCATCTTTTAAACAATTGGACAGTTAAGCCATATTTTCAATATATAGACTTCTCTATACTTACCACATCAATCAACGCCAACGAGATAATAACGCTATGTCCACATTTATAAATAAAATAGTATTAACACTTTCTTTAACTTGTTTAACTTCATTTGCAAATGCGTCATTAATTACTAATGGTAGCTTTGAGCAAACAACCTATGATGATGGTTCAGTCGTATCAGGCACTCTTTTCAATACCGATTTACATACATACGATAGCGCTAATGGTATATGGGATATATTTTCTAGCTTACCAGGATGGGAAAGTAGCGGCGGCAGTGGTATCGAGTTACAAAAAGGTATTGTTAGCCAATCACAAGATGGGTCACATCATATAGAGTTAGATTCACATGTTGGTGCCTCTAATTCAGTTATGACACAAACAGTAAACTCATTAACAATCGGTCAAAATTATTTATTAGAGTTTTATTATAAGCCTAGAACAAACATCCTTAATGACAACGGTATTAATGTTTTTTGGTATGACGCCGCTGAGGATTTCAGCATAAATATGGATGCTGTTTTGGTTGCTGATAGCACTACAGGTTTAACACCTGATTGGGCCTTACAATCTATTTTGTTTACAGCAGAAGCTGAGTCAATGAATTTAAGCTTTGGTTCTTCTGGTATACAAAATACGTTAGGTGGCTTAATCGATAATGTATCTTTAAAGCAATCAACAGCGGTACCTGAGCCATCTATGATAGTTCTTTTCTTAACAGCGCTTGCTTTCTTAGTGATACGTAAGCAAAAAGCAAATTAAGACTTTAATTTTATGACTTTCTCAATTAGTAGCCCCCTTCTAACTATTAGTTGAGGAAGCTCATAATGTTAAATAAATACACTATAAAGAACGATCAAATACTTGTTCTTTAATATCGGCAAAGCCTTTAATATTCAATAGTTCTGCTTTGTCTGACAGTTCACCAAAGTCTTCATGGCCAGTCGCAGAAAAATACAAACACGACAGCATAAATAATACCAACTCATCTTGCTCACTTCTTTTTCCATTTACCTGACTAATTTTTTCTATATGGTTTAGTTGTTTAATTAAGCTGACATCAATATGCCACATTGACAACATTAATGATGATGACGAGTAAATACTAATTTGCATAAGCTCCCTAATGTGACAATTAAGCGAGTGAAGATCAGATATCCCACGCAATGAATACAGCATTAGCTCGTGTTTATAAGCGCTTTTATGTGCAAGTAAAAATACACCAAGCAAGGCAAAAGTTAATACTTGTTCTGTTAAAGGGATATCAAACTCGACTTCTGAACTTAACGATTTACGAATGAGTTGAAAAAACTTAGGGGCAATTAAAAATATCTCACTATATTGCTCAATAATAAGAGGGTCTACATTATCTTGTAATGCATCTTTCACAGCATAAACAATAGCAAAATTAATAACAGTATTAATGCCTAAATTTCGACTAATAGCTTCAGAAAGGTTATTAGGTGTTTTCCCGTATATCGCTTTACTGGCAAGCCCCATAATACGAGCAGAAAAAATAGCATCTTTACTCACAATTTCTACAACTCTATGTACATCAAGATCATCACTTTCTTTTGCATCCAACAACTGCTTGCAACTACTTGACATTGGCGGTATATCTGCCGCAATCTCTATTAGTTTTTTATGGCAACTACTGTCATTGTCAACTAACGATAATACTCGAAATTGAGATGGCGTGACGCCAAACTTTTGCCGAAAAGCACGTTCAAAAGTGGCTCTTTCGGAATAGCCGAGTTTAATAGCTAAATCATCAATTTTAATTTGTTTCGTTAATAATGTACTCACACAAAGTTCATTTAAAAATTTACTTTGGATGAGCTTATAGCTAGTTTCTTCTTGGGAAAGTTTACGGCGAAAAGAGGTCATGCTCATGGCTAGCATAGAGGAGCATTGTTCTAACGTTAAGGAGGCTGGCAGCTCAGACTGATTAAGCAAAGAGTTAACAGACTCGGTTAATGGTAGCGTGAGTTGTGTATCATTCATCTTATTTGGCATATATTATTTAACGATAAATGGTATGTACTATCACTCTACGTTGGATAGTCATAAAAAGCAAAAACCCAGTGCTTAAGTAAAACACTGGGTTAAATGATACTAGTAATGCATATAGATTAATTAAGTCTAGTTATTAATCAACTCTAGTAATTAATAAGTTATAGCAATTAATAAATTATGGCAGTTATAGTTTAATGATAATTATACTTGCAACATAAGATGCTGATGTATGCGAATCATAATATCATCGCTTTCTTTTTTCCAATTAACTTCATCGGCAAAAGCTTTTACTGCGCTAATCGCTTGGTTAACAAATTTACCATAATTATTATGGGTTTCATCACTTTTATCGGCAATGAAAACAATACGCAAGGTATCAACTAATTTATCTGCGTCCCAGTGTATACAGAAACGAGTTTCTGAATTATTAGGATTAATGCCAATAGAAATTAACTCACCTCGAATTTCTGCTGCTTCACTTTCATCATAACGAACAAAGGGTGATACACCATTAGCAATCAAAGCCGCTTGATTAATTTTATTGCTATTGCATGAATTTTTAAAGGCCTGCTCAATTTTTTGATAAAGCTCGGTAAAAGGCGAATCAGACAAATAATCAATATCTGTTCCTTTCAATAAGCGACGCGCCATCGGTATACTAGCAATTGCATAAGTAATTGAGGTGTGATTGCTATCAATATTTTGATTTTGACTTTCATAGCGCTCAGATATTTCTCTAAAAGTATGGCTAAGCGTATTACTCGCACCCTTTTCTTTTGCAAAAACGTCAAAGGTTAAATGCTGATGATCACGTAATTTAATTTCATTTTCAGGTAAGCCAAGGGTAGTTGAGATTTCTTTAACAGCCTGATGAACTGTATTATGAAATTTACCCGCATTGCTTCTAAGCTCTTCACCCGTTGCTAAAAATAATACTTTTATCTTTCTTACTCGAACAGCACCATCGTAATAACCTTTAAAAGTACTGTTGTGCTGCGGACAATAAAAGAAATATGATTGTTGTTCTGTATGTAATACTCTTTGCTCGCCGCTGTATCTTACACGTACTAAGCGATTGTTGGCGACAAAGTTGACATGTGATAAATCATATTTTTCAACAACACCAAAAATCTTGTGAGATAATGTTTGATAAAAGCGTTGATACGGTTTAGCTGAGGTGTGATCAATTGCGCCGCTAATTTTCTCAATTAAGCTATCTGTTAGCGGTATTTCAGCTAAGATATATTGATTATCACGTGAATCACTTGGTAAATAAACGCGCTCGCCGGCACGATGTTTCTTTAAAATAGATGAAGCTCTTCTCATTTTTCCTCCCCAACACACTAATAATAGTTAAGCACATCAAAAATCTTACGTTTTCTTGTGCTTTCCTTCCTTTTACTTTTTTATTTTGCTTTAAACATCATACAATAAAAAATAATACTAATGTTACTTTTGTTGTTAAATTACGTCAAAAATATAAATAACATCTGAAGGTTTGGTAAGGCGTATCATTGAGGATACGCCTTGATATGTTTTACATAACTCTCTATTGATTGCTCTATGTAAATTATTATCTACTGATTACTCTTCAACTTCATTCGCTTCGGCTATCCGTTGTATACGATCTTGCTCTTCAAGAAATGCCGCTTTTATTTCTTCGATTACGTTATCCACATCAGCAGACACTTCACTTTCTTGAAATAGCCCGGTCAGCTGGGTCTCGAATGTTAATTCACCGCTTTCATATAAAGCCCACATTTCTTGTGCATACTTACTTAATAATAACTCTGGAGCAAATTGACCATAATAATTAGTCATGTTTTCTACATCACGTATTAACATGGCTTTAGCATTATTATTTGCCGACGCATCTACCGCTTGTGGTAAGTCAATAATAACAGGGCCATACTCATCTACTAATACATTAAATTCTGATAAGTCACCGTGAACAATACCAGCACATAACATACGTAATACATAAATCATGACTAATTGATGATCTTCAATAGCCTGTTCTTTTGACATAACTACATCATTTAATCGAGGTGCTACATCACCAGCTTCATCAGTAACAAGCTCCATCAACAAAACGCCATCAAAACAACCAAAAGGATGTGGTACTCTAACGCCAGCTTCAGCTAATTTATAAAGTGCCTCAACCTCAGCATTTTGCCATGATTCTTCTTGTTGATTACGACCATACTTAGAGCCTTTTTCCATGGCTCTAGAACGACGACTGTTACGACTTTTTCTGCCTTCTTGATATTGAGCAGCCTTTTTAAAACTACGCTTATTTGCTTCTTTATAAACCTTAGCACAGCGGACTTCGTCGCCACAGCGAACCATGAAAACAGTCGCTTCTTTACCACTCATCAATTGGCTAATAACTTCGTCTACTAAGCCATCATCAACAAGTGGCTGAATACGCTTGGGAGTTTTCAAAACCTTAAGCAACCTTTTGAGTATTTGATTGGTTAGCAAGGTACTCATCTAAAGAACCTTCAAAACTAACTAATTTTTTATCTTTAATATCGATAATACGTGTTGCCAAACTTGACACAAATTCACGGTCATGACTAACAAAGATTAACGTGCCTTCAAAGTCTTTTAATGCATTATTTAATGCATCAATCGCTTCAATGTCCATATGGTTGGTAGGCTCATCCATGATTAATACATTAATATCAGCCATCATCAATCGACCAAATAATAAACGGTTCTTTTCACCACCTGAACAGTTACGTGCTTTTTTATTTGCATCATCATCAGTAAATAACATACGACCTAACATACCACGTACACTTAAATCGTTATGACAAGGTCTACGCCATTGCGACATCCAATCCATTAATGTTAAATCATTATCAAAAAATGAACCACTGTCTTGCGGACAATAACCTACAGCAGCATTTTCAGACCATTTAACAACGCCTTCTTTTTGTACTAATTCACCCATTAAACAACGTAATAACGTAGTTTTGCCTACGCCATTTTCACCAATAATAGCTAATTTTGCACCGGCTTCTAATAATAAGTTACCTTTGTTAAATAAATTATCACCCTCAAAACCGTGAGCTAGATCTTCAAGCTCTAACGCTTGGCGGTGCATTTTTTTACCTGGAGCAAAGGCTATTTTTGGAGTGATACGACTTGATGACTTAACATCATCTAGCTTTATTTTATCCATTTTTTTAGCACGAGAACTCGCTTGCTTCGCTTTTGACGCATTAGCACCAAAACGGTTAACAAAATCTTGTAACTCAGCAATTTCAGCCGCTTTTTTATCATTACCTGATAATAGTTGTTCACGTAATAAACTAGACTGCTCTAGAAAGAACTCGTAATTACCAGGGTAAATGCGTAATTCACCATAATCAATATCTGCCATGTGCGTACATACTGAATTAAGAAAATGACGATCATGTGAAATAATAATCATAGTACACTTACGTTTATTTAATTCGCCTTCTAACCAGGTGATGGTATGAATATCCAAGTTGTTAGTTGGCTCATCAAGTAACAAAATATCAGGATTTGCAAACAACGCTTGGGCAAGTAGTACACGTAATTTCCAACCAGGCGCAACTTGTGCCATCGAACCGAAATGGAAAGACTCTTCAATACCTGCTTCTAGTAAGATTTCACCAGCGCGACTTTCGGCTGTGTAACCGTCCATCTCAGCAAATTCACTTTCTAATTCGCCGGCACGCATACCGTCTGCTTCGCTCATTTCAGCTTGTGCGTAGATAGCATCTCTTTCTTGTTTCACTTTCCATAATGGCGCATCACCCATGATTACAGTATCAATCACGTTGTTTTCTTCAAAAGCAAACTGATCTTGTCCCAAAGTACTTACTTTGTGGCCAGTGCTAACAGACACATTACCTGAGCTTGGCGTTAACTCACCACTTAATATTTTCATAAAAGTAGATTTTCCGCAGCCATTTGCGCCAATTAAACCGTAACGGTGTCCGTTGCCAAATTTAGCCGATATGTTTTCAAATAAAGGCTCTGCGCCAAATTGCATTGTAATGTTAGATGTAGTGATCAAAAGAAGTTCCTAGGTAGTGCCAACAGAGATTTAGTGCCGATTAAAATAACAAGCAGAGTCCAAATAATAAGGTCGCGTATTATACAGGAATATCTATCCAGTCTATACCCTATATTGAATTTAATTGGTTGTTTTTTCACCTTCACCGTCAGAAATAACTTTATTCTGATTTTTATTGCTTAATCAAAGGCGAATATACTATTGAGCAAGCACGTTATTAATCGTCGTTAAGGTAGCGTGATAGTCTTCATAATTAATAGGAATCTGATAATGAGCACCGTCACATTCTAATACAAGCGAAGGAAAACCTTGATTTGTTAACGCTCTCGCAAGTTGAATTTGATGAGTTAATACTTGTTGGGTTTCTTCTGATTTAAAGTCACGAGTAAAGCGAGGTAAATCAAATGCTAGTACTGGCGGTTTATCTCCCTCACTGGCTGTTTTTTTAGTTATTTCCTGGGTTGATATACCTCTTGCTAACTCAATTAAAATCTCACTATCTGAAGGATTTAAAGCACGTAAATAATACCCTTTTTGGATCGCTTCAATCATTTGCAATTGATAGCCTTGATTATTCGCTGCAATAACCGCTCTGCAAGCATTGTAAGTAGATCGGCGTGGCGTATTATTACGCCAAAAATCAAAATTGAACTCTGTCCCCAATTTTTTTTCAATGGTATGCCAGTGCGCCTCAATCATTTTTTGCTGATCTAGTGGCATGGGCGTATCAGAGTCTGGCGCTAAGCCACCAACAACATACTCCACTTGAATTGATTCAGGTAAATTAAGCTTCAAGGTATTCCATACTGGACGATATCCCCAACACCAGCTACACATTGGATCGTGAATATAATATAAGATTGTCTTTATTGTTGTGCTCATAGCGACTTCATACCAAATTGATTGAGTGATTATTCACAAATAGAAAAAACCGTATCACTACGGTTTTTTATCAAACTTACAATACATAATTAACCGAATAACTTGTTTAGTTTATCTTTAACTTTGTCTTTTACCTTATCTTTTACTTTATCTTTTACCTCTGAACTTATATCAGGTCTTACTTTTACATCATGAAATGGACCAGAAATCTTAATCGGAATTTTAACGCCTGAACTTGCATCTTGCGCGGCTTGTCCCTGAACCGACGCGACCATTTCAGTGACTACCTGCATATTCATTTTTGTTTGAGGTAAATCGATATCGCCCGAACCTAATACACGAATAAAAGGGTTATCTAAAGATAAATCCTTAGTATTCGCTACCCCATTACTTAATATAAATGTACCTTGCAAAGCAGCAAAATCTGTTTTTTCTGCATTACTAAAATCACTATCTAAACTAACTGCGGCCAAATTACCTGACATAATATTAGTCGCACTTTTAGCAATTGCGGCTAAGTTAACACCTTTAACGGCACCATCAATAAAACTAAAATCAAGCTCACCATTAAGCTGGCTAATAAAGTCTCGTTGACTAATACCTTTAGTAGATAAATTCCAAGATAATTGTCCTTTACCTAATAATTTATCAAAACCCACGGCATCAGTAAGTAATGGCTCTGCATTTATTTTTGCTAACTCAAACTTAGTCGTTATTTGATATGGTTTTTTATTCGTTGAAACTTCGATAACACCTGAACCTTGGCCTTCATATCCCTGAAAATCTACTAGGTTAATCGTCGCTTTACCGTTATGTGTTTTAATTGCTAATTTGTTCTCACCTAACTTAATATCTTGTACAAAAAGTTGACGTGATTGAATCTTTATATCGGCATTAATTAAACTTAAGGCAGATAGGTCTAACTCACTATCATCCCATACTAAGGGTTCACTCTTAGTTTCGGCCTTATCATTATTAGACGCTGCTTGTTCAGCTATCGCACTTTCAGGCAAGTATGGATTAAGATCTAATATGCCTAAATCAATATTACCGTTAACCATTAATGGCTCAGATAATGTTATATCAGCCAAACCAGTAAAGGCTAATTTATCAAGATCTACCGCGATATCATTTAGCGTGAGCTTATTATTAGCAAAATGCATACTTGTTGCTAAAGAAAATTGATTAAATGCCTCTTCTTTAGCTTCCAATGGCATACCTTGCCACTGTAGTAATGCCTTAACTGAATCACCTGAAATTGATAACTTTCCACTAATGTCCTGACCTTGCTCTTTAATTTCACCTTCATAGTTAACATTAGCAAGCTCAGATAGTAACGCGAGCTTTATAGTAAACGGTTGGTTATTAATAGCTTCTGCGGGTGTGGTAACACTTGATTCCAGTTCAAACACTTTATCCATATAACGGATACTACCTGAGACATGAAGGGGTTGCTTTAATGATGGTAGTAAAACGGCAAGATCTAATTGGTCAATAATCTGCGTTGTTTTATTTTGATGATCTAGCATAGTCAGCTTACCGCCTTGAATTTCGACTTGCCCAAGACTAATATCGAAATTTTCAGGCAAAGTAACGGCTGTTGCTTTATCTTTGCTTGTGCTTTGCTCACTTGTACCACTATCGGCAATATCAAACTGCCAATTAGCTTTTCCTTTAGCCGACGTTTCTAACAAAATATTGGGGTTAACGATGACAAATTTATCGACATTTAACTCCCCTGAGAATATTGATAGCCAGGGTATATGAATATTCAGCTGATCAAGCGTCGCCATATCAGGTCTTGAACCATCTGAAGCATTAGCAAAGCGCACATTATTAAGAACCAGAGATAATGACGGGAAAAAGCTTAATTCTTTATCTCCATCTACCGATAAAGAACGACCCGTTGATTCTTCTACTTTTATACTAACTTGCTTAACAATATCTTCTGTCGATATTAACTGTGTAGCGGCTACAATCAATAAAGCCATGATAACTACTATTACTGCTATTATTTTTATGAATATTCGCATAATTTATTTAATTCTCGCTGAGTTGGGAATAACTTTAATCAAATTGGTATTACTATAGTAAAACTGCGTACTGAAGTCAGCGATTAAAATGAAATAATGTATTTCTACCAACTTAAGCATTCGTGATTAAATGATTATCTCTCTTTATCTAGTAAGTTTCTTATCAATGTATAGTGAGGAATGATTACCAATGAATAGGATCAACTTGATAATACTGCTTTAATTGTTGGTATAATTTTGGATGCTCAGCAGAAAACTGTTGTGCTTTTTCGAAGAAGACCTCACTGGCAACAGCAAAAAATTCAGCTGGGTTTGTAGCACCATAATAATCAAAAATTGACGGCGTTCCAGTCGCCACATTATTTTTCAATTGTTCAAATTGTGCAGAAAAAACATCAGACCAACACTGGTAATTCTGACCTTTTTCTAAAATAGGCGCACCATTAGCATGGCCGTTTTCCTGATCTAATTGATGAGCAAATTCATGAATAACAACGTTATGACCATCATCAGGTATTTTTGCACCATCAATGGTATCTTGCCAAGATAAAACCACTTTACCATAGTCCCATGACTCACCCGCTAAAACCGTTTTTTGCGTAAATTGTACGCCACTGACATCCTTGCTTTGTTGATTTTTAACAAAAGCACGAGGGTAGACAAGTATCGTTTGTAATTTAGGATAAAAATCAGTTTTTCTATTAAGTAACAATAAACAAGCTTGAGCTGCAACCGTTACCCTGATCTCATCTGTTATATCAACACCGTTACAGCCAATAAAGTTTTTCTCAGCCAAAAAGACCTGAATGTGCTGTTTAAGCTGTAACTGCAAGTCAGCTGGCATTTGCCTAAAGTAAGGCATTCTTTGTTGGATTATTTTTCGCCACTCTTTTTTAAATGGCATGCTTGCTATTTTATTACGTTGATAATCACGCCAATAAGGCTTACCTACTGAGTAACCTATAAGTAAGACACCAATAAGAATTGGTAATAAATAAGACAACATAATGAAATACAATGAATGGTTTTACTATGAGATTGGTACAAAAGAGCTAAATATCAAGCAGTCCAGCAATAAATTAGGTTTAATAATAAAATTTACAAATAACAGTTAGGAGTAAATAAAAGAAAAACAGGACTAATTCAAAAGCACTTGTTGTTATAGAATCGATTCTTTATAGTAGCTCACTTGTATGAATTAAAAGGAATAGATTATGTTTACAACGTTAGGAAAATCATTACTAAAAGCGACTTTTACATTAGTATTAATACAACAAAGCGCCCTTGCAAATATAGCGGAAGCACCGCTTGTTTCAATCAAGTCTCATGATGACTATTTCACTAATATTAGCCAATATTGTGGACAAGCGTTTGAAGGAAAAGTTACTGAAGATAACTCAAACAGTGATAGTTTTGCCAATAAAAAGCTTGTTATGCATGTACGCAAGTGTACTGATTCTGAGCTTCAAATACCGTTTCATGTTGGTGACGACGCATCAAGAACATGGATTATCACGAAAACAGGTTCGGGTTTATCGTTAAAGCATGATCATCGCCACAAAGATGGAACCAACGATGCTTCAACTATGTATGGCGGTCATACAGTAGATGCTGGTTGGTCTGAAGTACAATCCTTCCCTGCCGATCAATACTCTAAA
This sequence comes from Colwellia sp. 20A7, assembly GCF_009832865.1. NCBI lineage: Bacteria > Pseudomonadati > Pseudomonadota > Gammaproteobacteria > Alteromonadales > Colwelliaceae > Colwellia > Colwellia sp. 20A7. Next base: position 3,561,736 of record NZ_CP047130.1, read on the forward strand.
GAGCTTTTTGTAAAGCAAGGTATTCCTCAATCGGTAGGTAACACATGGCAAATGTTTATTTATCCAAAGCAATTTACTTATAGATTAATTAGAGATGGTAGAGAGTTTAGAGTCGACTTTGATTTATCTAAGCCTATCACTCCACCTGCTGTACCTTGGGGTTATAAAGATTAATAATAGCGATAAAAAAAGGGCTAAAATAAGATTATTTTAGCCCTTTTCACTACTATCAATGTTTATAGCAAGCTAATACCAATCTCACTAGCTATGTGATCATTTTTACTTGCTAAAATCATCAACTACATCGTTATTTATTTAATAATTAGAACAACTAGTTATTGCAATAAATGCCTTGTATTTGGCAATTTTTTCTACGTATAAAATTGTTCACTTAATTAATGAAACTGGTATAAAAACAATTGATAACGTGTTTTATTAATTAGCGGAGAGTTAGTTAAGCAAGTCTGTAATGAATGCCTGATAAGCATTCGGCTCAACAATAGCACCATGATGCTGGATAACAAAAGCAGCCGACTTAGAAGCAAGCTCTATCGCTTCACTAAGACTAGAGCCATTAGCTCTTGCTCCAAGATAAACACCATTAAATGAGTCACCGGCAGAAGTAGTATCAACAACATTATCTACTGGCGTGATAAAGAACTCATACGCAAGCTCTCCCAAATAACAAATAATACCTAGCTCGCCGTTTTTAATGATTAATTCATCAAATTGATATGGCTTACAAAACTCATAAACTTCTTGAGAGGTTGTTATTCCATATAATTGTTCAAAGTCATCAACACCAGGAAGTAAAACATCCGCAGCACTAAAAGCTAGTTCAAATTGCTCTTTCGCTTTAGCAGGGGTATCCCACATTCTAGCTCGATAATTTGGATCAAAAACAATCTTAACACCGGCAGTTTTCAACTTTTCTATCATAGACCAAAAAGCAGCACGAGCTTCAGGCTCAATAACAGCTAAAGAAATACCTGAAAAGAAAAACATATCACCTTCAGATAACACATTTATTGCTTCATCATCGATATGTTGCATAACTTGACGAGCGGCTGAATCGTTGCGCCAATAGGTAAAGCTTCGCTCACCTTTATCGTCAAGTTGAATTGAATATAAGCCTGGTATTTTGCTTTCTGATTGAAAAACTAAATCAGTACCAATTTGCTCATCTTCAAAGTATTGAACCATTTTTTGGCTAAAATTATCTTTTCCTACTGCCGTTACCAAGTTTACTTTTATATCACTAAAAGTACGCTTTAAATAAACTGCTGTATTAAAAACATCACCGGCAAATGACTGTTTAATGGTACTTGATGACTTTTCTTGTGAAGCTGTCATCAGCTCAATCATACATTCGCCGAATAAAAAAATGTTTTTCATCTATAAAGCCTTATTCTTATTTAAACTAAATTTATACTGATTCATTTATTTGAATCAGTATAAATTACTTACTTAATTACTTAATGCTTTTAAGTGGTTCAATTTTTGGAATCAAAATCCAAACAGCTGCCATCGCGATAACCGCTAATGATGCACCAATAATAAATGCTGGTGTGTAATTTCCATCAGCCGTTAAGATAGGTACAAGCGCTGTTAAACCTAAAGCACCTAACTTGGCAGCCATACCGGCGAAACCAGAAAGTGTACCAACGGCCTTTTTACCAAATAAATCACTAGGAAGTGTTTGTACATTACCAATAGCGGTTTGGAAACCAAATAAAATCACAGCCATAATAATAACAGCCATCGTTGGTCCACCAGGGTTAGCCATTGCTAACAACGCTGGTAACATAATTAAACAACCTAAAGTAATTGTCAATTTACGTGTTTTATCTGTAGTCCAGCCAGCCTTTATGCGATTTTGCGCAAGAAGACCACCAAACCAAGCACCAAACATAGCACCAACGTACGGCACCCAACCATAGATACCAATAGATTTAACATCCATACCATAAACTTCGTTCAGGTAAATAGGAATCCAGAAAACGAATAACCACCAAATAGGATCTATTGCTGCAGAAGCAATGATCACGCCCCAGCTTTGCTTGCGAGAAAGTAGTTCACCTGTAGATGGGTTGTATTCTTCTTCATCACACACACCTTCAGAGTCAACAGTTTTCTGACCTGTTAAAATATACTCACGTTCTTCGTCAGTAATCCAAGGATGACTTTTTGGTGGCGCTTTCACTAAAATTATCCAAGGAATAAGCCATAATAAACCAACTAAACCTATAACAACAAAAACCATCTGCCAACTAAAAAACACGGTCAAATAAGCAATTAAAGGAATGGCAATAATACCACCGATAGCGGCACCTGAATTAAAAATCCCCTGTGCTAAGGCTCGTTCTTTAGTAGGAAACCAATCAGCATTACTTTTAGCTGCTCCTGGCCAGTTCCCAGCTTCAGCTACACCTAATATTGCACGGAAGATACTAAAACTAAGTACCCCTTGTGCCATAGCATGAGCTGCTGTTGCCAAAGACCAAATACCGATAGACAATACAAAGCCTAATCTTGTTCCTACCCAGTCAAATATCTTACCAAATATCGCTTGACCAAAAGCATAAGATAAAATGAAAACAATCGAAATATTTGCATAAATTTGTTTACGCTCTAATGCCGATTTATCAGGAAATAAATCCTCAACAATATCTGGCCATAACACACTAAGTGCAGAACGATCTATATAATTAATAACTGTGGCAAGGGCAATTAAAGTAATTACCCACCAACGTAGGTTTTTTAATTTCATACCTATTTCCCTACTGGCTTGCTGTTGGCTTTTTCAATATCTAGGTTATCAAATGTGCCTTCAGGTAAGAAATCTTCACGTGGCGGACTAAATGTATCAATTAGAATGCCACCTGTAGGAGATGTTGCGCCGTGATCATCGTAAGGTGCCATAAAACAACTATCACCCGCTTTTAATATTTTAGTTACACCATTAATATTAAAGTGAAACTCACCTTCAACTATATAAGTAACTTGTGAGTGTCTATGAGCATGATTGTAACCAATAGCACCTTCGGCGAACCAAATTTTAACTGCCATTAATTCATGGTTATAACCTAACATTTGACGCTTCAATCCGCCGCCAATGTCTTCAATCTCTGCTTCATTACCAAATGTAAAAACTTCACCTTTACTCATATTATTCCCCTAGTATTTAATTTTTAATAATTCACAACGGCTATTAAACTCATCTCTCTTGCCATTAAATGAAAATGTATTTTTATGATCATTTTTTACTGTTTTAGCTGAATTGAACGCTACTAATAGGTAATGTTGATTACCAGATAAACTAATTTCAACATCAGCAGTCGTTATCACTAAATTAGGCTAGCTTTTGCAATAGCTAACGGATTAAAGCTAACACTCGTTCACACAACGAGTGTAGCAATCCAACTCTTCGACACAGACATTACTGGTCTTATATTTAATAATTTAGAAAATAGTGACACAAATCTCTATTATTATAATTGCTTGTTATCTACTAACACTGCGGTGTGTGGACCTTTAGCGTGTAACTCTTCTACACTAGGTGAAGTAGTATTGTTGAACGTATTCGTTTTAATTAACGTTTTAGGTTCACCCACAGTATGTTCGATAATAATAGGCGCCGAATTCTCAAAAGTATTAGTTTCAATATTTACAACTTGTACGCCATGTAAGTAAAGGCTTGCAGCTGATTTATTACGCTTGCCTTTACCACTATTTTCTATTTTGTTATTTGTCATTTCTAGGTGAGGACCAAATGTACTTTCATCCGTACCACCGCGGTATAAGTTAACTAAAGCACCATCTACATTTTTAAATGTATTATTTTTTACAATGGCATATTCAGTGTTATAAATGCCTAGATCTTCAATTTCTTTATTTAGACGAAGAATGTCACCTGTAATATGAGTGAAATTATTGTCGGTTAACTCAATGTAGTTGGCAAAAGCACCTTTACCTGAATCAAAGAAATGGAATGAATGATTAGTATCAAGGGCACTAATATTACTATTGCGCACAACAAAACGGTAATTATCAACCATACCCCATTTTTGGGTACGAATTAACGTATTACCTGCTGCATCAGGGCTATTCATACCACTAATATTTAAACCATCTAGTGTTAAACTGCCACCGTTAGAAATTTGAAATAACGTTGAGCGTTGAAAAGTTACTTTTACTTTACCTTTATTTTTAGCTTTAATCGTTAACGTTTTATTCACGTCGATCATTTTTCTTACATCATACTGACCATCAGCTAATACAAGAACATCACCTTCATTAGCGACTAATACAGCATTAAACAAAGCATCGGCTTCATCTTTAACTTGAACTGTTTTACCTGAATCAAAAGCAACTACACCTTCAATTTTAGGATACCAACTAGGGCCCGTAGCTGATTTTAATGTAGGAGTAAGACTCTTTTTAGAACCTTTAGCTGCAAGTGTTTTGTTAACAGGATAAAGCAAGCCATTATCAGCACGTTTTAGGGTTATTTTTTCCTGCTTAACACCTAAAGCAATTTTTTCATCAACGAGGGTATTAGCAATATTGCCTTTAAAAGCAATGCCACTTACATCATCAAATAAAGTAAACGGCTGTTGACCATTTTCGTTAAAAATTAAATTATTCTGCATAGTCGAGTTAATTGGTACTGCTGTTCTTTCTGCATCACTACCAGCCGCCAATTGAATATGTCCAACATTAATAAAACTATTGTTTTCTACTAATGCATTATCCACTTGATGGTATCGATTGATCTTAGAGTTAGGAACACCGTTCATTACCGTAAAACCACTACCAAAACGATAACCAGTTAAGCCTTCAAGATAGTTATTTCTAACTATTTGGTTTTTATTAATCACACGAATACCACCCGTATGATCAACACCGTTACCAAAAAACACATTTTCTTCAATTAAGTTACCATCACCATGACGTAATGTTAATGTACCTCTTGACTCAAAAAACACATTATTACGAATCGTATTTTGAGCTGATTTTACTGAAATAATCTCTACTTCACCGTCACAACGATCAAAGTAGTTATTTTCAACAACCGTGTATGAATTTGATAATGAATAATGGCTAGTACCTATACGTAATGTTTCACCACCATTTGAACCAAAGATAGGGCGAGGACCAAAGTAATTATGGTCAATTCTATGATGATTTTCTTGGCTATCTTCACTATCAAGACGAACGGCAACAGTTACACCTTTATTTTGTTTTCCTTCAAGGTAACTATGATCAAAACGGTTATGTTTACCATATAAAGCTACCCAATAATCTGATTCACTTTTATCAGGATTATTATAACTATCAATAACCACTTCGCTTACACGTGAATGGTAAGCTAAGTTATCTTTAGTACTTCTAAAAGCAATAACTGAATTACTTGGCGTATAACCATCTTTAAACACAAGACCGGTTACTACTAAGTGCTTTCCAGCTAATCTCAAATTAGATTGCCCCGTAAGAAAAACCTTACCTTTAGTTTCTGCCTTTAGTGTGATCGGTTCTTCTTTAGTCCCCTCACCTTCAAACAAAATTTCAAAGTTATTCCATGTACCATTAGACAAAATAATTTCATCGCCTGGTGATAACTTATCAAGTGCACTTTTATATTCAACTTGCGATTTAACAGACCATGATTTCGCCATGACTTGTTGGCAAAACACAGTACTCAATATCACAAAAGTTGAAAAAATCACGGTTGGAAAATGTTTAGACTTGTTCATAACTACCTCAAAAACTAGAACTTAAAAATGTAGAATTCTCAATTACATAAGTAAAAAAGAATCCCACCTCTACTAGATATATTTATAGATTAAACTTAAAAACTTGCTTTTACGCTAACGAAGAATTTACGACCGGAATAAGAATAGTCAGAAACGGTTCCTGTTCCACGGGTCATCACTTGCGCTTCTTCCAACAAATTAAGTGCTTTTAACGATACTGATACATTGCTACTGATTTTATACTTAATAGCCGCATCTAAATAATCACTATCCTCTACCCAACGGTGACTTTTGTGTGGGAAAGGTAAATTATTTGGTTGGAAGTAACGTGAACGATATTTATACATTAAACGCATAGATAAGTTATCCCCTTCCCAATAGATAGAGCCTGAGGCGACATTTTTAGAAAAACCCATAATGTTTGCGTCTGGGCTAATACCATAGTTTGCTGGCTCTTCAGTTCTAAAGTCAGAAATGGCATGGTTCCAAGCACCTTTAATACCAATACCACTCAAGACACCTGGTAATTCAGAAAAATGTTTTTGGAAGGTTAATTCGAAGCCTTTAATTGTCGATTCATCATCTGATACTTGGTTCACGCTATAAGGAATAGATTGCGAATATTCTACTTCATTCGTTGTTCCGTCAGCGCTAACAGTCGTTACCGTTGGTACACGGTTTTCTATTACTAAATTAGTACCACCAGTAAAGTTTTTCCAATAACCCGCTAAAGTAACAGCCATATCAAGACTTGGATACCACTCTAATGATAAATCAAAGTTATTCGCGGTAAATGGTTTCATCATGTTACCTTGGGCAGTTGCGCTAACAACTTGCTCGTCATAACCGCCACATTGAGCACTTTCACTAGTATCAGCAGAATTACAATCAGTAACCGTTTGGCCTGCTGACATAGCATTCAAAGAAAAACGTGACATTGAGCGATACGCTGCAGTTCTTAGTAACCATTCATCATTTAAATGAAAAGTAAGATTTAAGCTTGGTAACCATTCGTCATATGAATCATCTAAAAATAGTTGAGCTGTTTCAAAAGAATAGCTCCACTGCTCAACACCATCTTCATTAAATGTTTGCGTTAGAATTGGTTTTTCACCCCAAGATTTAGAATCAGTATCTGTACGTACATAACGTACACCAACATTACCCGTTACTGGTAATCCTGCAAATTCAGTATCTAAATTCGCCATCATGTATACAGCAGCCGTTTTTTCTGTAACATCAACTAACTGACCATCAATTTGATTTGGGTTTTCACCGATATCATAAAAGCCAATATCAGGGTTGTTGCCTTCAGGCGTATTAAATCCTACTTGTCCTAAGTACGCACCGATTATGCATTGAGAATCAAATGTTGAGAAGTTACCTGCATCGGCAGCACCACCTTCAGAGCCAAAGAAGCCATCAAGGCTATGACCATTATCACCACAAGCTTGTGCTCTAGCTGTCGCTTCTGCATGTTCTTCTGGATATAAACTATCGAAATCGTTATTAGCACCATCTCTATCTACATGATCATCTGAGTTCCAGTTATCATCAAGCGGACGACGTTCTCCAGTATCTACTTCTAACGCATTAGCTATTTCTGAGTAATCGTATAAATGTTCACTTGAATAACGAACACCCATTTCAATAGATGAAACAACTTTATAATCATCAAAAGAATATTGAGTATCAAATTTTACAGCCCAAATATCATCTTCACGTTCGTCATTTTCACGGCCATACTCTAAATAAGCACCACCATCAGATCCAACAAAACTAGCCATATCACTGACGTCAAATGCTGCACCAGCATAATCGGTATTAGGTACTAACTCTCCACCTTCAGCTTTATAGAAGAAGTTAGCATTTTCAATTTGTTCACTGTCACCAAGATATAACTTAGGCACAGTGCCTCTTGAATCTAATGAATAAGCTGTTGTAGATTCATGACGGAATTTTGCACGTTGGCGTAAGCGGTAACGGTAAGATTTTGAATAAGAAGCGTCAAATGATAAAACTAAGTTATCATTTGGTGTGAAATCGATATTAAGACCGTAACCATCGTATTTATCCACTTGATTACGATTTTCACCTTGTAGCGTTAACTTACCTTCGCCTTCTTCATAAAGTAAAGTGCCGTTATCGCCAATAATTAAGGTATCAACATTTAAATTTTTGCCACGTTCCTGGGCTAACTCCATACGATCTTCAGTATACTCTAAATGCGAGTATGCATAATCGAAGTTAATATCCCATTTATCATTAGGAACCCACTGAAAAGTACCAACGATATTACGACGTTCATCTTTATCAGTACCTGTACGCCAATATGAATCATCTGGAATAAAAAAGATTGAATCTGGATCAAATTTAGCTAAATGATCCGCACCATTAACACCAAATCTTTCGGCATCAGCATTTGGACCTAAAGTAACCAAATCAGCAGAACGACCAGGACTCACCATAGAATCATTATCAGGCAAGTTATTGTTGCTGCTGTTTAAGTCACGATCACCACAACGCTCATTATCACCATTATTTGTAGTAAGTGGTGAACCGTCTGCTGCTCTAAAACTACAAGCGGCTAATGTTGAGCTCGTACCATAATTTTCTTCTGGGTTAGCAGAGCTACTTTCTACATAACCCAAACTGAATCCCATAGCACCAAAAGAATCAGTTTCAAAACTATGGACGGTTGAAATTGTAAACTTATTACCCCACGCTGACTGATTGTCACCCGCGGTATAATAGTCATTGTAATCAGCCTGTGCTTCTATAGTAGTTTTACTTTTACCGTAATCTACCGCACGAAGAGAGTTCACATCGATAGTGCCTGAGGTACCACCTTCAACTAAATTAGCTTGTTGAGATTTATAAATAGTAACTTTATCAACTAAATTAGATGGGAATTTTTTAAAATTAACGGCACGGCCAGCACCTGCATTAGTAATAGTACGACCATTAAACGTTGAGTAGCCCCAATAGGATCCTAAACCACGAATTGAAATTTCGTTTTGGCTACCTTTTAAACGGTGACCTGAAGCACCTGATACATTTTCAATTACATCAGATAAAGAAAGACCAGGTAAGTCACCAAAGTCAGCCGCTGCAATAGCATCTACAATCGCCGAGTTATGCTTCTTTTCACTAAGAGAGCGCGTCATAGTCCCGCGCATTCCGGTTACTTCTATCACTTCAATGTTAGAGGATGTTTTTTTGGCTTCAGCTGAATTGGTAGCTTTATTTTGTTCTATTGTTTGGGCTTCTTCGGAAAAAGCTGGTGCACTAAGTAAAGTCAAAAAAGCAGATGTAAGTAATGCGGCTTTTCCTCTATTATTTACTATGTTACTAGCTTTAAGAGCCGAGCTGATTTTATTTAATTCCACCTTTAATCTCCCCTTAATGGCTTATTTGTTTTATGTTTTATATTTTATAAGATTTTTGCTACTATTTTTTTCTAGATATATTAGTTTGCAATCAATTTAAATATAACCAATTAACACCCTTTATGTCAACCAGTTTACTTTACCAACTTAGCTTACCAATTTAATTCCAAACATTAAACCATGTAATACCAATACTATTAGCAACTTTATTAGTCTTTTATACCAAAAATAGTAAAAACTCGTAAATAATTACTGATTTGCTTTTGCCAAAAGCCATATAAATAGATATTATAATGGGACAGATAACTCTTATGAGTCATTATAATATTTGTTAAGGAATCATTATGAGCAATCGCAGGTTGTTTTGGCGTATTGTCGAAAACATTGAAAAATCTATAGACTCTGGCACTTATTCACCCGGAAGTCGGTTACCACCAGAACGTGAACTCGCTCAAACTTTTGACGTCAGTAGACCCACCATTAGAGAAGCAATAATTGCATTAGAAGTAAGAGGTCGCATTGAAGTTAAAACAGGATCAGGTGTCTATGTACTTGAGTCTGATAATATCGCAGGTGCTGCCGAAAAAGTGAATGCGTTTGAAGTAACTCAAGCACGCGCACTTATTGAAGGTGAAGTTGCAGCAATCGCTGCAATAACAATAACTGAAACTGAATTGAAACAGTTGCATAAAACCCTTGTCGATATGGAAAATGAGAAGAATATCGCCACAGCTGATGAAGAATTTCATAGTATTATAGCGAAAAGTACTCGTAATGCTGCCATGATTTTATCCGTGAAAAACTTGTGGGATTTGCGTTCTTCGACTCCAGCTATAATTGACGATTATAATAGTGTTTGTAGCCGCGATAATGAACAAACGTTAGCTGAGCACAAAGCTATTTATCATGCATTAGAAGCAGGCAATTCAACAGAAGCTCGTCAAGCAATGCATGGCCACTTCAATCGTCTTATTAACACGCTATTTGATGCAGCCGAAACTAAAGCACTAGAAGAAATAAAACGCAAGAATAGTGAACAACGCGGCCTTTATTCAATTCCTAACACCGCTGGCATATAAGTTAGCAGCCAACCAGTTCTGCCGGTAATTACCTATGCCGGCAACTCCTTTTTCCCTTTGAAGTTTTGCAAGTAATCTCAGAATATGTAACATAACGCTTGAGATCCTGAATCAAGTTCAGGATGACGAAAGAACCCGTCATTCCATAGGTCACCATTCCTGTCATTCCGTTGGTCACTTAATACGGAATCCCATGCGTGTGGTTGAATAGTACGTAGGATAGCGAATCCATGCACTACGAAGCATAACGCTTGGGATTCTGAATCAAGTTCAGAATGACGAAAAAGTACTGTCATTCCGTTGTTCACCCTGCCACCTCATTCCGTAGGTCACTTAATACGGAATCCCACGCGTATGGTTGAATAGTACGTAGGATAGCAAATCCATGCACTACGAAGCATAACGTTTGGGATTCTGAATCAAGTTCAGGATGACGACTGAAGTCGCCCCTACATACGCCCCAACAAAAAACATTGTTAGGCTAAGGTGATCGACATCACTGTAGGGGCGAATTTATTCGCCTAATAATAAGAACAGGCGACATTCGTCGTCATTCCGTTGGTCACTTAATACGGAATCTTCCTCGTAAAGCAGCATAACGCTTGAGATCCTGAATCAAGTTCAGGATGACGGTGATCATTCAGAATGGCTTATTATTATTGAGGATAACTAAAAATGTTTAAAAAGTAGGTTGTTTTAGGCAAAAAAAAGCCTCTCAAATGAGAGGCTAAAAGATAGTCATACAAGCTACTATCCCATCAAAATTACTTTGATAAAAGTCTTCGAATTACTTCTCTAATTTAGAAAAATAATCAAAAATCACTGGTACATCATTTTGACCAAGACCAGCATCAACAGCGGCTTGTAAGTTTGCAGAAGTACCTTGAGCAATTAAAGACTCACTACCTAAATCAGCAACCATTTGATTAAAGTAACCAAGATCTTTGTTTGCGTTTGCAACAGAGAAACCTAATTTCTCTTCGCCATCTACAGCGTAAAACTTACAGAACTGCATGAATGGTGAATTAGACGGGCCTGCAGACATAATGTCAAACAATTGTTGACCGTCAACACCAGCAAGTTTTGCTATAGCAAAAGCTTGTGACATAGCAGTAACAGTTGTCATACCCATAAAGTTATTGATTAACTTAGTTGTATGACCAGCACCTAATTTACCAAGATGGAATACGTTTTCGCCTTGCTCTTCTAATAAAGATTTAACTTTATTAAAAGTATCCATATCACCAGCAGCCATGATGTTTAATAAACCATCTTTAGCATGTGCAGGAGTACGGCCTAAAGGAGCATCGATCATGCCAATGCCTTTTTCAGCAAGTGCGGCACCAATTTTAATCGTTGATGCTGGGATCGAAGTACCAAAGTCAATTAGCGTTGAACCTTCTTTCATACCAGCTAAAACACCATCATCACCGTATACAATTTTTTCAACAACAGCTGAAGTTGTAAGACAAAATTCAACCACGTCACTAGCAGCAGCCAATTCTTTAGCAGAAGTAAATTGAGTCGCATTACCACGAGCAAGTACAGCATCAACTGCCGCTTGATTAAGGTCCATTACGTTTACATGAAAACCGCGGGTTTGTAGGTTTTCAACCATGTTGCCGCCCATAAGGCCAAGGCCGATGAAACCTATAGTAGGTTTTGTCATATCTAACTCCTAAAAATATTTTTTATGTTTATCTGAGTGTGAAATATTTCACCTAAAACTCAGATTACTATTTAATCTACAATCAAATAACAACTTTGATTAGAATCTATTATGCAAACCATTCAATAGTATGTCTGCATAACTGTAAGTCACTAAGAAAAGATTAATAATGTGACTTTTAATATAAGCTAATCGGTTAGTTAAAATGCCTAACTACGCCTAATAATTACGAACAATTTAATACTAACCAACACCAACTAAAATGTCAACCAATTGTACGTAATTGGTAATAACAAAGTCGATTTTTAAAACGTTTATTTAATGAATGATAGATTGGATATAAAATTAATTTATTAATAAAAAACGCAGTATCGAACCTAAATCAAATACTGCGTCATTTTTAATCTTTACTAAATAACAATCTACTTAATCATTATTACGCTTTAATTAAAACTTACCAAAAATGGTCATATTGTAAATAAAGATTACACATTATATATAACCAAAACTAACATACGCTAATCAAGCCTAAACCAACTCGTTCAAGCTAGTTTAGGATATATGTTAGGTAGATTAGAAACGGTAGCTAGCACCAAAGGTAATACGACGGTCAGTGATGCCTTGAGCACATAACAATGCACCTTGATTAACACAAGATTGAGAAATATCTGATCTAGTTAAGTTAACAGCTTCAACACCAAGGTTTAGCTGGTCATTCACGTCATAACTTATGCTCGCATTAAGTTGTCCTCTGTCATGTGTAACAACAGGATAACCTAAAGTCGATGTAAGACTTGCGCCCGCAGCAGTATCTAAAGTACGGTACGCTTCACGCCAAGTGTAACGCAATCTTGCAGCAAGACCGAACTTCTCGTAGTAGACTGACGCATTATAAGCATTTTCTGAAAAATCAAGTAAACCTTGCTTTAAAGTGTAATCTGTCCAATTAGCAGACTCATCATCATAAACACCATTGGCAGCATTAAATATCTGCCCACCACGACTTGAAGCAGTGTAATCTGCAGAGCCACCTGAATAATCTTGGATCGTGTAATTAATTACAAAGCCAAAACCTGACGCCCAACCTAAGTCATCTTCAAAGCTTGAAAGGTCGTATTGGAACGCCATCTCAATACCTGATTGTTTGATTTTCGCACTATCATTAAATAATGATTCACGATCAACACATAAACCTGTTGAATTAGGATCACCTAAGGTATTTGGTTGAACAGATGGGTTATAAATACCAGTACTACAAGTAGGACCTGTCTCACGTAAACCATCTGTACCATAGCTTGCATAATCGAGCTCAGTAACAAATAAGTTACTACGGTCTTTTTGAAAGTAACCAATACTTACTACTGCTGATTCTGCAAAATACCACTCAGCAGAAAGGTCAAATGAAGTCACTTCTTCTGGTTGTAGTCCTGCATTACCAATTTCTACCGTTTGGTTTTCATTAGTACTGTATGATACAGAGGTATTCAAATCACCAAAATCAGGACGTAAGATATCTTTACCCCAACCTAAACGAACAACAACATCATCCGTTACATCGGCAACGATATTTAAACGAGGTAGCGTATAACTATAATCAGCTTTAGTCGTTACAGCTATTACCTCAGAACCGATTACAGAATTACCTGTTGAAGCAATGTCGGTAGAAATATGACGAACACCAAAGTTACCGCGAATCATTTCATATTCAAAGTTTGCTTGAGCATAAATAGCAAGCGTTTTTTCTTCGATGCTAAAAACAGCCGTATCACTAGGCGTTAAATCAGGGGCGTCAACATTACCACCATGTTGCTCCATTGCACCAATTAGAATATCAGTAACAGCATCCGGATCGTTAAATACTAAATCAGGGTCGATAATTAAGAAGTCGCGCATCGCTAATTCTCTACCATCAGCATCACCAAAATTACTAGGGCCTGCAACAAGAAGTTCAGAGAATAAAGCACCACTTGGGCTATCTACCATTTGACTGAAGCCACCGATACGATCTGAACGAGTAACCGCATCATGTTTAGTTTTGTTATAACGGATACCCGCATCTACTGAAGTAATAACACTATCGTCAATAAAGTATGTTGAATCTATACGGAATGCTGTATCAGAGTTTTCATTACTGCTGCGGCTAATATCAACCTGATCTAACACTACATTTGCAGGATTTAATAACTCAGCTGTGCTTGGTGCAAAGGCTGAATTTTCATCAATACCAAATGTTAATTTACCACCTGTTAAGTCATAGGCGAATGGAACACCATTATCATTTGCATCAGTTATAGGTGCATTAGGATTGATAAAGTTTAATTGTGAATTATATGAAGGAGTTGTTGTATCTGAAGATGCATGTGAAATTTCAGAGCTTATAAATAAGTTGTTGCCTTGCCATTCACCACCGACTCTAAATATTTGTGTATCAGTTACACGTGCACCAGTATCACTATTGAAACGTAAGTTTGGATCTGAATCGTGAATAGCTGAATTAGGTTGGATTGTTCCTGTTTGAGCAAATTGCATACTACCTAAGTTGACACCATCTAATGAGCCAAAATTAACAGTTTCAAAAGTATCAGGTACACTATCGGCACGGAAACCAGCAACACCAGAAGCTTGAACACGCGTACTTTCTTGACGTTGTTCTTGTTTAGTTAAAACAGCATCAACAAAAAATTTCATATCGTCATTAGGAGCATATTCTACGGTACCAGCAAAGTTTGATGTTTCATATTCAAAATTTTCTAATTCTTGGTTTAAGAATTGAATACCAACATAATCACCTGTTGTAGCATTATCTGTAGTAGGTTCAGCATCTCTGTCAACACGAGGGCGAAATGAAGTTGCTTCTTGCTCTGTATAACTACCACTTACTACTACACCGATTTTACCACCGGAATCAAGTTCCCAGTTATCACCGTATGCACCAGAAAAACGAGGCATAATTCCGTCAGTAGTTAAACTACTATCTTCACCTTGAATGCGCACAGAACCTAAAGTTTCAGTTAATTCTAGCGGACGAATAGTACGTAAGTTAATTGTACCACCAATTGAACCCTCAGTAGTTTTTGCTGTAGGTGCTTTAGTTACTTCAACACCAGCGATAATGGCAGCAGAAAGATCTTCGAAGTTCATACCTGTACGGCCGCCACCAGTACCAACGGTAGACGCACCGTTAATTTCAACGCGGTTTGCGTTAGTACCACGAATTTGTACACCCGTACCAACACCAGCTGTTCTTGTAATTTGTACACCAGTAATATTTTCAAGTACTTCGGCTAAATTTTGATCGGGTAATTTACCGATATCAATCGCATTAATTACTTCTGTTAAATTATTGGTATTACGTTTTTCTGCTAGTGCGCTAGTTAAAGATCCTCGCATACCCGTAACAGAGATTACTTCAATTTCGGCTTCTTTTTGTACGGTATTAGCTGGCTCATCAGCAGCTACTGCTGCAAATGGAAGTGCTAAACCTAAACACGCAACAGATAAGTTATTGCGAATGCTTTTGCCTGTAAACAGTTGTTGAACTGTAGCAGCTAGCTTTGTTTTTTTAGTAGTTATAATGTTTTTCATATTCCCCGCCTTCATATTATTGGTTTAATAATAGTTCAAAATTTATTGGGCTTTTATTTTTGAACTTTTATAATTTTAATTAGACAACAACTTAAACTAACCAATAATCATAAAATTGTCAACAATCTATTATTACCAATATCCTGTATATTCAACATAAGCAACGGTTATTGGTAATGAGTTACGGTAACCAGCTGATATATAATAATTAATATAATTTAAATTTTATTTGGTGATTTATAGATTAGAGTAATTACACTTATATAAGAAAAATTAACTAGTTTTAGATGGATATTATTAATCTTATAAAAAACCACAGAATAATCCTTTTAAATCAGTAGATTAACAATAAACAACGAGCTTTCAGATGTATTTATTTAAAACAATCAATAACTTAAAAAATATACCGATAATCATGCCTATATTATCCGTAATCCAAAGAGGTTAATACCAATTGGTATTAACCCTTTATAGATATTAATCACTATATTAATTGCTATGGTAAGTTTGTTATATGATCTTACACAGGAGTGTTCTGATTATTACAAAGAGAAATAAAATAGGTATATGTACAGTTAAACAATATTGGTGGGAAAATTGAATGATTGATAAAAAATTAACGGCTGTTGATACATAATAGATAGCTCATCTACCTATTATGTATCAACAATCAACTAAAACTTAATTCTTTTGAGCGTTTTTCTTTTTAAACCACGTATACCCTTTATATACCACTAGCGCAAAAACAACCCAAAAAGTAATATGATAAAAGGTGTGAAGAGAGCCATCGCCTAATGCGTGATCTGTATGTGCAAATGCTTGGGCGGTAAATAAGCTCAAAAAACTAATAAGTATTGTTAAAACGTTCATAATAAATCCTTAAAATAATGGGAATAAGTAAAGTAAAAATAACTAACTGATAGCCTAAATTTAAACTATCAACTAGATTGTTCTC
Source organism: Colwellia sp. 20A7 (assembly GCF_009832865.1). NCBI lineage: Bacteria > Pseudomonadati > Pseudomonadota > Gammaproteobacteria > Alteromonadales > Colwelliaceae > Colwellia > Colwellia sp. 20A7. The sequence continues at coordinate 3,578,169 of NZ_CP047130.1, forward strand.
AAAAAACAGTTTTATAGAAACGAGCGCTATAAATAACTAGCTTTGTAAAAATCAGATCAATCAAAAATTAAATTTTTAACATACCTTCTTTTTCAATAAATTCGATTATCTCGGCTAAACCTTGTTTAGTTTTCATATTAGAGAAGATAAACTTCTTATCGCCGCGCATCTTTTTAGTGTCTCTGTCCATCACTTCAAGTGAAGCACCCACTAAATCAGCAACATCAATCTTATTAATAATCAGTAAATCAGATTTAGTTATACCAGGACCACCTTTACGTGGAATTTTATCGCCTGCTGAGACATCAATAACATAAATGGTTAAATCAGATAATTCAGGGCTAAAAGTAGCGCTTAAGTTATCACCACCACTTTCAATTAACACGAAGTCTAAATTAGGGTGTAATGCTTGTAGCTCATCAATAGCGGCTAAGTTCATCGAAGCATCTTCACGAATAGCGGTATGAGGACAACCACCAGTTTCTACGCCCATAATTCTATCTGCTGCTAGTGCATCATTTTTAGTTAAAAATTCAGCATCTTCACGGGTATAAATATCGTTAGTAACTACAGCCATATTATATGTATCACGTAAGGCTAAACATAACTCGCGTAATAGGGCTGTTTTTCCTGAACCAACAGGACCACCAACACCAATACGTAAAACTTGTTTTTTCATTTTATATTCTCTTAATATCTTTTAAATAAATTGTATTTTGAACCATAATTGCACTTTTAACACCATAAACTCTAAACGATAAGTTCAAGTAATAAGTTTGAATCGCAAACAATTGCTACGAGCGAAACAGTCGTGAATATTGTGTTTCATGCCAAGCACTCGCCATCGCTAAATGCGGCAAACTAGTCCCTATATCTTCATCAGCTACCTTGTTCGACTTTTCAATAATGGTTAATGTATTTTCAGTTAACTCAAAGAGTAAATTTTGTGCTTGGGTTTGGCCAAGTGGCACAAGCTTTGTTGCAGCCGCAACTTGATTATCGATATATGTCCAACAGTAACCACTTTGTGCTGAAATTAAATCAAGTTTAAAAACATACGCGCAAAGTGCAAAAGCACTAACAAAACTAATTTCTTGTAAATCGATTATTGCTTGGTAAGGCGTGATATCAATACTATCAAGTTGCTTAATCAAACGTATCAACGCTTTTCCCATTGCTAAATCAGCCAACAATAATTCATGACTTTCTCGACAAGCAATCAAATGAGTATTCCATTCGCTAAACACCGCTAAATCATCATTGTTTAATGCGGTAAATAATCGCTTTAAAATAGCTAAGTCAGTTTGCGCAATAGATTCTGCTAAGTTAATATTTATCCAACTAGCGGTCGTTTCAGGTGATACTAACCAGCCCATTTCCACCGCATACTCTAACCCTTGAGAAAACGAAAAACCACCAACAGGCAAATTAGCACTACATAGCTGTAAAAGCCTATTAAGTTGAATTGGATCAGCTTGTGGCTTTTCTAATGACTCAGTTACTGAAGCAACAGGTTTAACTTCTGACGCTTTAGTATACGTGTTAGTGTGCATGAGAATGTGAGTGCCCATGACTGCCTTTGCTATAAGCACCATTTTCAGGTTCGAAAACAGTCGGCGTATGGTCAACCGTTAAACCGTATTTTTCCGCAAGCTCTTCTAACACATAGTCAGGCTTAAAGCGTACCCATAACTCGCCAATTTGTAATGAAGTATGGCGATTACCTAAGTGATAACAGACTTTACAAAAAGTTAACCAATCGGTTGCCGTTGCCGTCGCTACGGGTTCATTAGCACCTTTAATTTCAATAAATTGACCACATTCAGTTTTTAAAACTTCCCCCACTAACAAGGGGTGACCACGTTCCATAAAAATACCAATATCTAAACCACTATCAGTTTTACTTTTAATTCGGGCTTTTTTTCGCGTGTCTTGATCTAACGTAATTGAATCGGCTATTTCACTATGAGTATGATCTAAACGTTCATATGCTTGTAACATGTATTTTCCTAACCTTTCTAATTTTCTTTAATAACTAACGATTAATGCTCATGCTTTGTTCAATGAAGAACAATTAAAACAGACAGTATAATTGTGCGAGAGGCAATGAAGTTGCTGGCTCACATGTTAATAGCTCGCCGTTAGCGCGTACTTCATAAGTTTGCGCATCCACTTCAATTTTTGGTTGCCAATTATTATGAATCATATCGTCTTTACCAATATTTCTCGTGTTTTTACAAACACCAACTAAGCGTGTCATACCAATTTTTTCAGGTACACCGGCATCAATTGAAGCTTTAGACATAAAAGTCATCGATGTTTGCGCTGCCGCACTCCCGAGTGCGCCAAACATTTTACGATAATAAACCGGTTGTGGCGTTGGAATTGATGCATTGGCATCTCCCATTGGCGCTGCGGCAATCATGCCAGACTTTAAAATAGTCGCCGGTTTAATCCCAAAAAATGCAGGTTTCCATAACACAAGATCAGCTAATTTACCGACTTCAATAGAGCCAACTTCGTGACTAATGCCGTGGCTAATCGCTGGATTGATGGTATATTTTGCGATATAACGTTTAGCACGAAAGTTATCGTTACGTTCAGTATCAGGCGCTAAAGGTCCACGCTGCTGCTTCATTTTATGGGCAGTTTGCCAAGTACGCGTGATCATTTCACCGACACGGCCCATTGCTTGTGAATCAGACGAAATCATACTGATAGCACCCAAATCATGCATAATATCTTCAGCGGCAATACTTTCTTTACGGATACGTGAATCAGCAAAGGCAATATCTTCTGGAATTGATGGATTTAAATGATGACACACCATTAACATGTCTAAATGTTCATCAATAGTGTTAACAGTATAAGGTCTTGTTGGGTTAGTTGACGAAGGTAACACATTCGGTTCGCCACAAGCGCGGATAATATCAGGTGAATGTCCACCGCCCGCACCTTCAGTATGATAGGTATGAATAGTACGCCCTTTAAATGCTGCCAAGGTATCTTCAACAAAACCAGACTCATTCAAGGTATCGGTATGAATAGCAATTTGCACATCATAACGCTCTGCTACTGATAAACAGTTATCAATTGCTGCTGGTGTTGTGCCCCAATCTTCATGCAACTTTAACCCACAAACGCCCGCTTCAATTTGTTCTTCAAGGGCAATAGGTAAACTCGCATTACCTTTACCGAGAAAACCAAAGTTCATTGGGAGATCATTGGTTGCTTGTAGCATTTTATGAATATACCAAGGACCTGGCGTGCAAGTAGTCGCTTTAGTGCCTGTTGCAGGGCCTGTTCCGCCACCAATCATGGTAGTAACGCCAGACATTAATGCTTCATCGACTTGTTGTGGGCAAATAAAATGAATATGCGCATCAATACCACCAGCGGTAAGAATTTGACCTTCACCGGCGATAACTTCGGTGCCAGGACCTACTTCAATATCAATATTGTCTTGAATATCAGGGTTACCTGCTTTACCGATAATAGCAACACGGCCGTCTTTAATACCAACATCGGCCTTAACGATGCCCCAATGATCAAGAATAAGGGCATTGGTAATAACCAAATCTACCGTGTCAGCACAAGATGCTTGGCTTTGTCCCATACCATCACGAATAACTTTACCGCCACCAAAGGTTATTTCTTCACCATATTCAGTAAAATCTTTTTCTACTTCTATCCATAAGTCGGTATCTGCCAAACGAACTCGATCGCCAGTGGTAGGCCCAAACATATGTGCATAGGAGTGTTTATCAATAGTAGCCATATTATACTTCTCCCTCTAAGCTGCCTTGAATGTCACCACGAAAACCGAATACGCGGCGCTTGCCACGATAAGCGATTAAAGTCACTTCACGTTCTTGACCGGGTTCAAAGCGAACAGCGGTACTTGAGGTAATGTCTAAACGATAACCTCGCGTTAATTCTCGGTCGAATTTAAGTGCGCTGTTCACTTCATAAAAATGATAATGTGAGCCAACTTGAATCGGGCGATCACCCGAATTAGCAACGGTTATCTTTATCTGCTCACGACCCACATTGAGTTCGCGGTTACCACTGTCTGTTTTTATTTCACCAGGGATCATAATGGCTTCTCTCATGATTAATGTTTAACTAAAATCAACTAAGTAAATCAATTACAAAAATCAATTAAATAATGGGGTTGTGAACGGTAACAAGCTTAGTTCCATCAAGGAATGTTGCTTCAACTTGCACATCAGAAATTAATTCGGCAACCCCTTCCATCACTTGATCACGCGTTAGTAAAGTACGACCGTAATCCATCATTTCAGCAACGGTTTTACCATCACGAGCGCCCTCAACAATTTCCATAGAAATATAAGCCATCGCCTCAGGGTAATTTAATTTTACGCCACGTTTTAAACGTCGTTCAGCTAATAGTGCCGCAGTGAAGAGCAATAACTTGTCTTTTTCTCTTGGTAATAAATCCATACGTTTCTCTGCTTTATTTTAAATTGATAACTATTCATTTAGCGATAATATTGTAAATTAAGTGTGCCAAACACGTGGGATATTGGCCTCTTTATTGAGGTATAGCGGTCTTATCTTCTGCCATAACTGAATAAAAAGTGCCTTGCACTCTTCTGCATGCTGTCCCAAATAACGTATCACTAATAATTTACGTATTTGGCTAATACTAATTTTGTGCTCTGCACCCGCTTCAAGCATACATTCACGTAATTTTTCCACAAGAACTTTATTGTCAGCAACACTCAGTTGCTCATCAGGCACGTAAGCCATAAAGGTAGCAAAAACACTGTGATTATTTAAACCTGCCATATGCTGATGGATGTCATTGTCAGGCTTAATCGCTATTCTATCGTGATACATTAATGTACCTTCACAATACACTCGATTTAACTGTGTATAGCTGCCTTGTTTAAATAAATGACCTGCACTTGGTAAACCTAAGCAAGTAATATCCCAACCTAAGTAAGCGCTATCTTTTGTTAAATGTACATCAACAGTATTAAAGCCATCAGCACCTTCATACACAATCGTTTCTAATGGAAAGTTTTCACATTTGGCCTTAGCAGCGAGTCTCAGTTCACAATACTGTACTTGCTTAGAGTCGCCAATAGAAAGATCTTCACGGGCACGATAAAAACGATTAGCACCCGGAGTTGTCACTAAACTATGGGCTTGCTCATTAACTTGAATCTTGATTCGCAGTTCATCCCCCGAAACTATGCCTGCTGGTGGATGCAATAAATAGATATGCGCGCAATCCCGCCCTTCTGGGTAAAACGCTTTTTGCACGGTTAATGGGCCTTGTCGCTTAGTACGCGTAAGCTGACTACCATTAGGGGTTAAGCTGAATTCTAGAAATAAATTAGCAAGCCATGAATTTTTAGGTACATGAGCAATAGTCGTTACATTATTGATGACATTTTTTTCTGCGCTTGTATCTAAGGTATTAGATTTATCTTCAATGTTTTCTATCATTTTTATTGTGGCTACTTTTCAACGTACTTTATAGGCGTTTTCTATTTTATGACTAAAAACGCCCAGAAGTATAGTGTATTACTCGATAAAACAGTGACTTGATTAATGCTTTACGATTAAACGGCTAAATATTTACCAACTAGTTCATCAGTTAATTCAGGCATTGGACCCGTTGCAATAACATGACCTTTCTCCATTAACACAAACTCTTCACCAACAGCACGCGCAAATGGCAATTTCTGCTCAACCAAAACAATGGTAATGCCATGTTCTTTATTTAGCTTCAATAAAACGTCACGAATTAATTGCACTATATTAGGCTGAATACCTTCATTTGGCTCATCCAGAATTAAAATATCAGGATTTAAAACTAATGCTCTAGCAATCGCAAGTTGCTGCTGCTGTCCCCCCGACAAATCACCACCACGGCGATGTAGCATTTCTTTTAATACCGGAAACAACTCATAAATATGCTCAGGAATTATTTTACTTTTTTGGCGCTTACAATTAAGGCTTATTTTTAAGTTTTCTTCAACAGTTAACAAAGGAAAAATATGACGCCCTTGTGGTACATAGCCAACACCTATTTCTGGACGCGATTCCACTGAGCTTTTCGCCATATCTTTGTCATTGATAACAAGGCTACCTGCACTAATCGGCAACATACCCATAATAACTTGTAACAAGGTCGTTTTACCTACCCCATTGCGCCCCATAATACAGGTACGAGAGCCCTTCTTAATGTTAAGGTTTAAGTCCCATAATATTTGTGTGCCGCCGTATTTTTGATCTACTGAGGTTAACTCAATCATTATGCTTGTGCTCCTACTTCCTGCTCAGCCACATTATTTGCAGCGGTATTATCTTGTCCATCATCTTCACCTAAGTAAACTTTGATAACTTCTGGATTAGCCTGTACTTCTGACATTGTTCCTTCAGCAAGCACTGAGCCTTGATGTAAAACCGTTACTTTTTTAGCAATAGAACGAACAAAGGCCATATCATGCTCAACCACAATAACTGAATGCTTACCAGCCAACGAAGTCAATAATTCCGCTGTACGTTCAGTTTCTTGCCCTGTCATACCGGCAACGGGTTCATCCACCAATAATACACGTGGCTCAGCCGCCAACAACATACCAATTTCTAACCATTGTTTTTGACCGTGTGATAAACGACCCGCAGGATAATAAGCCTCTTTAACTAAACCAATGGTTTGTAGAATCTCCCCAATTCTATCTCTTTGTTCGCCGCTTAATTTATGAAATAAAGAAGTCCAAATACCTTTATCACCCGCTAAACTCAGTTCAATATTTTCAAATACAGTTAACGCTTCAAAAACGGTTGGCTTTTGGAATTTACGTCCTATGCCTGCTTTAGCAATTTCAGACTCATCTAATTGCAGTAAATCAATTTGCTGACCAAAATTAACTTTACCTTTGTCAGGGCGAATTTTACCAGTAATAACATCCATCAAGGTTGTTTTACCTGCACCATTGGCACCAATTAAACAGCGTAATTCACCGTCGTTAATATATAAATTCAAATCATTTAACGCTTTAAAACCTTCAAAACTTACACTGACGTCTTCAACATATAAAATAACACCATGTCGTGTATCTGGCTTAATGTTTTCTGTCGCGGTAAGCGGGCTACCTGATTTATCAACAATCATTATTTAGCCTCCGCTTTGGTTGTTTTTGTCTCATTTTGATCATTTACTTCTTTAACTACTAACATTTCTGGCTCTGCACTCTTAAATATTGATAATTTATCAAAAAGGTTTGGCAATAAACCGGCAATACCTTTAGGTAACAATAACGTGACTAAAACAAAAAGCCCGCCTAATGCGAATAACCATGCTTCAGGCATAATCGCCGTAAATCGTGTTTTTGCATAACTAACCACAATTGCGCCGATAATTGCGCCGTATAACGTACAACGACCGCCAATCGCCACCCAGATAACCATTTCTATTGAGTTAAGCGGTGAGAATTCGCCCGGATTAATAATACCAACTTGTGGTACATATAAAGCGCCAGCGACACCTGCCAACATGGCTGAAACAACAAATATCCACACTTTATAATGTTCAGGTTTATAGCCAACAAAACGAACGCGACTTTCAGCATCACGAGTCGCCGTAACCACACGGCCCATTTTAGAGTTAACAATAAAATTACTGATCCAATAACCAATGCCTAAAGCGACAGCGGTGATCACAAATAAACTGAGCTTGGTGTGCGGATCTTGTAGGGAGAAACCAGCTATTTCTTTAAAATCAGTTAAGCCATTATTACCGCCAAAGCCCATTTCATTGCGAAAGAAAGCTAGCATTAAGGCATAAGTCATCGCTTGCGTCATAATAGATAAGTAAACACCACTTACCCGTGAGCGAAATGCCATTGAACCAAAGATATAAGCGAGTAAACCAGGGCCAATAAACACCATGGCGATCATCCAGACAATACTGCTAGAGCCGGCCCAAAACCACGGAAGTTCGGTCCAGCTTAAAAATACCATAAAGTCGGGTAAGTCAGGATTTCCATAGACACCTCGGTCGCCAATTTGACGCATAAGGTACATCCCCATGGCATAACCACCTAAAGTGAAAAATGCACCATGTCCCAAACTTAATATGCCGCAATATCCCCAGACAAGGTCAACTGCTAACGCTAGTAAGGCATAGCATAAATACTTACCAAATAAGCTGACGGTGTAATCACTGACATGTAAAAAAGATCCTTCTGCAAAAAATAAATTACATATTGTGACGTAGAGTGTGGCAATAAATAAAGTGCCAACAACAACATGTAAATGACTTAATGTTTTGAATATTTTTTGCATTGAAAATGGTTCTTTTGAGTAATTTTCAGTTAATGCGTTAGTTGAGTTAGTCATTAGTCTGCCGCCCTCCCTTTTTGAGGAAATAATCCTTTAGGTCGTTTTTGTATAAACAACACTAAACCAACTAGCACAATAATATTGGCTAATACTGAACCAACTACCGGCTCTAAGAATTTATTAATTGATCCCAAAGACATCGCTGCAACTAAAGTGCCCCACAAGTTACCTACGCCACCAAAGACAACAACCAAGAATGAGTCAATAATATAAGCCTGACCTAAGTTAGGGCCTACGTTGGTTAACTGACTTAATACTACGCCAGCGACACCTGCTATACCTGAGCCTAAACCAAAGGTGATCGCATCAACCCTATCACTTTTAATACTTAACGCTCTGGCCATATCTCGGTTTTGCGAAACCGCTCGAACATGTAAACCTAATGACGATTTTTTCAAAATAAGTAGTAAGGTAAAAAACACCATTAATGAAAAAATAATGATATATAAACGGTTATACGTTAATGAAAAAACGGGATTGATCACCCAAGATCCTGTCATCCATTCAGGCGCTTGTACTTGGCGGTTAAGAGGAGAAAAGATAGTTCTCACTAATTGTTGTAAAATTAATGAAATACCAAAGGTCGCTAACAAGGTTTCTAGTGGACGCCCTTTCAAATAACGAATAACGCCACGTTCGATAATAATACCGACAAAACCTGACACTAAAAATGCAGCCGGCACGGCCATTAATAACGAATATTCAATTAAGTTAGGAAAAGCTAATTGAATAACATAAGTAGTATAAGCGCCTAGCATCATCATTTCGCCATGAGCCATATTAATAACGCCCATAACACCAAAGGTGATGGTTAAACCAATAGCCGCAAGTAATAAAACTGAGCCTAAACTTAAGCCAAAGAAAATATTTTCAATAATGCCGAAAAAGCTGCGTTTATCTTCAATACTACTAATGACTTTCGTTAAACTTGCAGCTAACGCTTTTTGCTCTGGGGTTTTATTATTAGCTGGTAACGCCGCTAACATTTTAACCATAGTATTATTTACTGATGGCTCTAAGGTATCTTCAAGCTGAGTGATAGCAGCCATTATTTGATTATGATTGCCTGTTTTTAACTGATTAAGCAATAAAGTGATATTCATTAATTCGCGAACATCATCATCTTTTTCGGTCGTAATTAAAGATTGTACAGCCGCAAGGCCAGATTCTGATGGGTTATCAAGTAATTGCTTAACCGCTTGAATACGCACAGCCTTATTTTGATCCGTTAAGTCGATTTTGGCAATAAAGCTTCGAATATCACCACGTAATCTATTGTTAGTTTTAACTTTTCTAATTTTAGATTTTTTAACGGGTACTAGTACTTCCGTCGTTAAAATATTAGTGATGGTGTAAAGTGAATCTTCTTTGACCGCAATAACAACCGTTTTATCGGCTTTAAGATAATAAAGATCACCTTCCATCATTGCCTTTAATACGTCACGTGTTTTGTTATCACGAGTTATCGCTATTTTTTCCACTAGCGGTGACATTTTGTTGAGTTTAGTTGTTGGTAATTGATTCACTAATTGTGACAACGTTGAGTCTGTATGAGCACTTTCAACCGTACTCATATCTTGTGTATTAGCAAAGGTTTGCCAAGATATAATACAACTAAATATAACCGAGAATAATACAGCGAATATTCGCTTCATTATGTATTCCTTCTTAATTTTAAAAACAGACAATTTATACTTATACTCAAAGAATTCTGTCACTAACCTGCGCTTGGTTTAGGTTAAAAGTGCTTTGAGTATAAAATGTGTCAGCTGCTTATCGCTCTTAATAAAATGAAAAAACCCAGCTACCAAGAGAGGAGATAGCTGAGTAAAGGTTGAACTTAACTTAGAAACTTTGTCCTGAACATTTAGCGGTTGTTACATCAAAATTTCCGCATTTTACTGGTGCTGTCCAATCTGAAATCAAGTTTTTTGAACTTGGTAAGAAGTCTGACCATGCATCACCAATAACAGTACCCGGTGTTTCTGAAACCACTTCAAACTGACCGTCTTCTTGAATTTCGCCAATAAGTACCGGCTTAGATAAATGATGATTCGCATTCATTACCGCAATACCACCCGTTAAGTTAGGTACAGCAATACCAATTAAACCTTGCTCAACAGCATCTACGTCAGTAGTACCTACTTTCTCTACTGCTTTTGCCCACATTTTAAAACCGATATAAGTCGCTTCCATAGGGTCATTAGTGACACGTTTGTCATCACCAATATATTTTTTCCATTTAGCAATAAACTCTTCATTTTCATCAGTTTCAACGCTTTGGAAGTAATTCCAAGCAGCTAAGTGACCAACAAGTGGTTTAGCATCAAAACCAGAAAGCTCTTCTTCGCCAACAGAGAAAGCAACAACAGGAATATCTTCAGCAGAAATACCTTGGTTACCTAGTTCTTTATAGAAAGGAATATTTGCATCCCCATTAATAGTTGAAACAACCGCTGTTTTCTTACCTTCAGAGCCAAATTTTTTGATATCTGATACAATACCTTGCCAATCAGAATGACCAAATGGTGTATAACTGATCATAATATCTTCGTCTTTAACGCCTTTAGACTTTAAATATGCTTCTAAAATTTTATTCGTTGTACGTGGGTAAACATAATCGGTACCCGCTAACACCCAACGCGTTGCACCAATTTCATCCATTAAATACTCAACCGCAGGGATCGCTTGTTGATTCGGCGCAGCACCGGTATAAAATACATTTTTAGATGATTCTTCACCTTCATATTGCACCGGGTAAAATAACAAACCGTTTAACTCTTCAAGTACCGGTAATGCCGACTTACGAGAAACTGATGTCCAACAACCAAAAATAACATCAACTTTGTCTTTCGCTAATAATTCACGTGATTTCTCTGCAAATAATGGCCAGTTAGAAGCAGGATCAACCACAACGGCTTCTAGTTTTTTACCTAATAAACCACCGGCTTTGTTTTGCTCTTCAATCATCATTAAAACGGTATCTTTTAATGTTGTTTCAGAAATAGCCATCGTGCCTGAAAGTGAATGTAATACACCAACTTTGATGGTATCTGCAGCCATAGTCACCTGCGCAACTAAACTACTCGCTATAATTGAACTGGCTAAAATCAGCTTTTTAAATTTCATCTTGTTATCCTTTATTTTTGTTTTTCATTTCGAATAAGGCGTACTAAAAATATCGGTACGCATTAACGTGGAAAGTTTTCTAAAGAGCGATTACTTCGCTCTTTGTATTAAGCATTTACTAAAAAGTAATCAGTGCTTCAACAGCGAATGAGTTCACATCAACATCGTTCACTTCATCCATACGGTATTCAAACACCATCAATAAGTTGTCGTTTACTACATAGCTTGGTGAAATTGTGATACCAGTTGCGTCTTCAAACATTGCGCCACTCTCGTCTTCAATTTCCCAGTCGTTGTAACGCAGTGTTAAGCCAAATTTCTCAGTTATGGTATAGTTAGCCATCACTAAATAACCACTTGCGTCACTACCTTCAAATGCACTGTCTTCAGCAGTGTTATATTCCACAGCCAAAGTTAACGCGTCTTTTGAATAACTTGCCCAGGTGTTAATTAATTCAACATCACCATCTTTTGAATAAAAACCTTTAATAGTAATTTCATCTGTTGGCATTAACGCCAGCATAGTTTCAATACCTGGATGTTCTGAATCAGTTGAGTCCGGGCCGGCTAAATCATTTACAACCGACACAGCTACAGCAAATTTATCGCCGCTATAAAGACCTGAAACCCCTTGTTGATAATACCCATAAAAATATTTGGCATAGCCAGTACCAGAGTATTGGAACAAACCAGTAGGCTCTTCTGTTTCCCAACCTGAATAACTTAAGAAACGACCGGCTTTAACACTAAAGTTATCGGTCAGCGCGTACGTGATAAACGCTTGTTCAAGGTCAACACCTTCATCCGCGTTTTGATACTCAATATCGACATTAGCGGTTAACTTGTTGCCAAAATCATAACCAACATTAATTTCTACTTGATCAAGGCCTGCATCATGCGTTGACTCGCCACCATCTGTATCAGTAGCGTAATAAGACATATCAATGAAACCACTGATGCTTAATGGATCTTTCTTCTCTTCTGCTTGCACTGATGTAGCGCCAAATGAAAGTAGTAATATCGCAGCTAAGGGTGTTAATTTAGTAAGTAATTTCATGTTAAGTTTCCATGTTAAAAAATTAATAAACGTGTTTTGGTTATCTTTTTAGTTGATAACTCTCAACTCAGGTATATGTTGAACTGGGTTTAGTATGTCGGTTATCGTCAAGGACTAATATTCGCAAAAGCACGCAAAGGACTACGCATAACTGCGCATATTTTTTTTAGTGAATTTATGTATGATGGCGCTCGCGTGCAAAACTGTAGATACGATTTTTTGAGTTAATCTGTTAACCTTAAAGCATATTTTTCACTATTTTCCTTGAGTTGCTTTAATTGGGCATATCAAAATAAAAACGGTTTTATGTAAACCAACCATATGAGTAAGTTACTTTTATATGCAGTCGAATCAAAAAATATTACCAACACGAAGAATCTACAATAAGCTTGTTGCGAACGAGATGATGGAAGATTTTGCTTTGCGCTTTACCGCAAGGCGAGCAAGACGATGGTCACTCAGTAGAATTGCTATCACCGCACTTGGTATTGTTTCTTTTCTGGTTTTAGAAGCTATTGGAGGCGCGATCACACTGAACTATGGTTTTACCAACTCAGTATGGGCTATTCTGGCGGTCGTATTGGTTATTTTCTTTACCGGTTTACCGATCAGCTATTACGCCGCTAAATATGGAGTTGATATCGACTTACTCAGTCGAGGTGCGGGGTTTGGTTATATTGGTTCAACCATCGCTTCCTTAATTTATGCGTCCTTTACGTTTATATTTTTTGCACTCGAAGCTGCCGTAATGGCGATGGCACTAAAAATTTCACTTGGCATTCCCCTCAGTATTGGCTATATCATCAGTGCAGTAGTGGTCATTCCGTTAGTCACACATGGCATTGCCTATATCAGTCGTTTTCAAGTATGGACCCAGCCATTATGGGTTGTTCTGCAATGCTTACCTTTGTATTTTGTCTTCAGCCATGAAGATAGCCAACTGCAAGGCTGGTTTAACTTTAACGGGTTAGCGGGAGAGCAAGGCGGATCTTTTGATATTTTACTTTTTGGTGCCGCCTCTGCAGTATTACTTGCGTTAGTTGCGCAAATTGGTGAACAAGTCGATTTTTTACGTTTTTTGCCTGAAAAACCTAAAAAGAATACTTGGCGCTGGTGGTGCGCTCTTATTGCCGCGGGGCCTGGCTGGATTATATTTGGTGCCTTAAAATTATTACTTGGTTCATTTTTGGCTTATCTTGCTTTACAACAAGGTATTCCCGCAGATGTGGCTAGTGACCCTGCTCACATGTATCAACTAGCCTTTGGTTATGTTTTTGATAATGTAGACTTAGTTATTCTTTTTTCTTGTTCTTTTGTCATCATTTCACAATTAAAGATTAATGTGGCTAATGCTTATGCAGGCTCCTTAGCTTGGTCTAATTTTTTCTCCCGTGTCACACATAACCACCCTGGTCGTGTTGTATGGATGGTTTTTAATGTTGCTATTGCCTTATTACTGATGGAGTTAGGCATTTACCAAACCATTGAAAGTATGCTGTCAGTGTATTCAGTATTAGTCTTGGCTTGGCTCAATTCTGTGGTAGCAGACTTAGTTATTAATAAACCTTTAGGCATAAGCCCCAAACATATCGAATTTAAACGCTCACATTTATACGACATTAATCCTGTTGGCGTTGGTTCAATGTTAATAGCGTCAGTAGTTGGTTTTACTGCACATTTTGGCTGGTATGGTGAAACAGTAAAAGCACTCGCTTCGTTTATTGCTTGTGGCTTACCCTTTATCACAGTGCCATTGATAGGTTGGTTAACTAAAGGTAAATTCTATTTAATTGATGAGAACAGAGACGAAATAACCAGTATTACCCAATGCCATATTTGTGAAAATAGTTTTGATCAAGAAGACATGACTTTTTGCCCTGCCTACGGCAAAGCCATTTGTTCTTTATGTTGCTCTTTAGATGTACGCTGTGGCGACCAATGCCGCACAGAAGCAACATTATCTAAACAGTCTTATCGTTTATTTAAACGTTTTTTTAGTGATGCCTTATTAAGTAAACTGTCGACCCCATTAGTACATTTTATTGCCGTCACCATTGCCCTGAGTTGTATTGGCGCAGCTATTATTTTTCTTATTTATGTCCAACTGCCCATGGAAAACAATGAAATTAGAGCTGTTTTTGCCAATACCCTGATTAAAATATTTTTTGTCTTGGTTATTATTATCGGCGTAGTCAGTTGGCTATTTATACTAGCCCGTAGCAGTAATGTTTTAGCGATGCGAGAATTACGCTCGCAAACCAAAGCATTAGCTGATGAATCGAACGCCCATGAAAAAACAGCGTTAGCACTGCAAGACGCCAAAGAAATAGCTGAAGCCGCCAACAATGCTAAAAGTCGTTATCTTGCCGGCTTAAGCCATGAATTAAGAACACCATTAAATGTGTTATTAGGTTATGCCCAATTATTAAGTCAAGATCAGGAGCTTCCTGCAAGGCAGCGCGAAACATTAGCGATTGTAAAGCGTAATGGGGAACATTTAGCGGATTTAATTGAAGGGCTATTAGAAATATCTAAAATTGAAGCAGGTCGAGTTACGCTGCAACGAGATGAATTTAACTTGAAGGCTATTTTGCAACAATTAGTTGATATGTTTCAAATGCAAGCAAGCCAAAAAGGCATCAAATTCCATTATATTACCCAAGAGTCCGTACCCGATTATGTCGCAGCAGATAAACAACGTTT
Source organism: Colwellia sp. 20A7 (assembly GCF_009832865.1). Lineage (NCBI taxonomy): Bacteria > Pseudomonadati > Pseudomonadota > Gammaproteobacteria > Alteromonadales > Colwelliaceae > Colwellia > Colwellia sp. 20A7. The sequence continues at coordinate 3,593,440 of NZ_CP047130.1, forward strand.
TCGCCAAATTCTAATTAATTTAATTTCTAATGCGATTAAATATACCACGCAAGGTTCAATAACGTTTGAAGTAAGTTACCGCAGTCAGGTGGCCAGTTTTAGTATCACCGACACAGGATCTGGCATCTCTCAAGAGAATCAAGAATTGATATTTAAACCGTTCGAGCAGGTACGAAATTCTCATTCACAAGCCGTTGGCGGTACAGGCTTAGGCTTAACCATTTCACGCTCACTCGCGGAGTTAATGGGCGGAGAAATAACCTTAGCGAGTACTTTAGGGCAAGGTTCAACCTTTACATTTCGCTTAATGCTATCATCAATTAGTCGAAAACAAAGTGAACCCGAATATGCTAAAACTAAGGCTATTGGCTACGATGGCAGTCGGCAACACATTTTAGTGGTTGATGACAATAAAAACCAACGACGCTTAATGCACGACTTATTATCGCCTCTAGGTTTTACTTTTTTTAGCGCTGCTGATGCGAATGAAGGCTTTGATATATTAGAAAAAAATCATATTGATTTAATTTTACTTGATGTACAAATGCCAGTCGTTAATGGCTGGACAATGTTAAAACAATTACGCGAAAGAATGTATTTAATGCCAATTATTATGGTATCGGCTAATGCCAGAGACGCCGAATTTAACTTGCAGGCAGAAGGCTATCATAATGATTACATTGCCAAACCCTTAAATTTTGATACCTTATTAGGAAAAATAGGCATATTTTTAGAGTTAAATTGGCAATATCAAAATATCCAGTCAGAAAAAAAGTTAACTGAAAATGCTAAATACGGCACTAAACCTTTAGCAAAAGAATCAGAGTATCAAGCATTAATCGCTATGGCCGAAATTGGATATTTATCAGGCTTTAAAGAAAAACTGTTAGAATTAAAAGAACACTATTATTTGCCTGCCGTGGTCGACATACAATTAAAAGAGTATCTTGAGCTATGTAATTTCCCTGCAATTATTCAATATTTAAATGAGTTAAAACATGAGTAGTAAAATTAGCGATATTGTACTGGTAGTCGATGATTCGCCTGAATCGTTAGGTATGCTAAATGCTGCCTTAAATACCCAGGGTTATACCGCGTTAGTGGCATTAAACGGCGTTCAGGCATTAGCTATTATTGATAAAGTAGAGCCCGACGTTATTCTATTAGACGCGGTAATGCCCGAAATGGATGGTTTCGAAACGTGTAGAAGGCTAAAAAAATTACTGCCTCATACGCCTATTATTTTTATGACTGGCCTTACTGATATTGAAGATGTTGTTAAAGGGTTTGAAGCTGGCGGTATTGATTATGTTACTAAGCCGATATCTCCCGACGAAGTGATTGCCCGTATAAAAACACACGTACAAACGGCGAAACAAGCTTTAAGTGCGCAAAACGCTTTAGATCATGCAGGTAAAAATGTTTTTTGTGTGAGCAAACAAGGTAGATTGTCTTGGGCTACACCCTATGTTCATGAGTTTATTGACCAAATATCAACTATTGATAACAGCCCATGGGCAACATTAGCACCTATGATTGAAGCATGGTTATCTAGTGATCATCAGAAAAATTTAGTTATTAAAAACTTTAGTGAAGCGGTAACTATTTTTTATGAACGTCAACAAGACGAGATGCACTTATTAAGCATAGTTAAAACGAAACAAGACAAGTCTCCCGTCGATTTACAACAAGCACTCCCCGTTACTAAACGTGAATCTGAAGTTTTATATTGGGTTTCATATGGTAAAACGAGTTGGGAAATATCTCAAATTTTAACAATGAGCCCCAGGACAGTAAATAAACATCTGGAGCAAATTTATAAAAAGTTAGGCGTTGAAAACCGCACATCTGCGGCAGCAATATCTATTCGTATTCTAGAAGCAGAATAAATACTCCAGCGACTAACTTCTTAACTAAATTGGTAACTAAATCCACAGTTAAATCGATAACTAAATCGATAACTAAATCGACAGTTAATGAACTCCGTTATCACTTAACGTTTCATGGTGATGTGTTTTTTTATTTGTACTTTGTGCGTCTTTAGCTAGATCCTCAACATGAATAATCGGCTGATTTCTAACACACATAAGAACTTCATTAAATAACTGACATGTACCTTTAAACAAGTCACCATCACCATTGGTATAAGAACATTCTTCTGTTTTCTGCATATTATCACAAGCCTGCCAAGGTGCCGTATGAGTATGAGAGTCATGAGCATTTGCAAGCTTGCTGCTACATAGCGTAATAATAAACAGGCTTACACATAAATTAATCAATTTGATCACAGTGCAGTCTCCCCGTTGAAGCAACCGATAAATAAATTCTCTCCAGGACCGGCAGCATGATAATGATAACCACGAACATCATCGCTATGTCCGCGACAAGAGTCTAAATCACTCTCTTCTTCATTATTTTCATCTAACATTGTATGGATTGCGTAACCATCAAGTGCATACCCAAAAGCGCCACCATGACCGTCAGCTTCAAAGGCAACCGCAGGGCAAGATCCTTCACCGTGATTTGCACCATGGTAATGGTAACCCGCAAATGGATTTACATGACCAACGCAATCGTCAAATGCAGCAATAGTGTAAGCCCCTAAAATAGCTTCCGTTGGCGCAGCAGCATCTAAGGTTACGCCATTAAATGCTACACCAATACTATCTCGACCGACTGATGAAGGACTATCTCGTGGCACAGGTGTTGTTGGAATTAAAAAGGTCGACGAAATTCCTTCACCATCATCACCGCTGTAATAACTAATTTCACATTGCACACAAAAGTTATTATATTCTTCAGCGACATCAGGTCTTGCTGCCGCTTCGCATGCTATTTGTGTATCGGTAATATTAACTTCACCAGTGTCTTCATTGTATAACTGCCAAGTACTATCACCGTAAAAAACATCTAAATTAGTAATAAACTCGCCAGTAAGATCATATAACACACCATCATCAAACCATTTGCCAGCATCAGCTGCTTCCGTGGAAGTCGATTCTGGACAAAATGGACCCAGTACCGTTCTATCTGAAGGAAAGCCACTCACCGTAATAGAGTAACAAGTCGATTCCTCACCGTTTGATAACGTACAGGCTACTTCGGTTACCGATTCAGTTAACGATGCTTCAAACCTTGTGGTATCAACTAAATAATTACCTGGCTCATTATCATCCTCAACCACAACTTCCGTTAATTCTTCAGTTTCATTTTGTGAATCACTACTACCGCAGCCAAAAAGCAATAAACTACTAACGACAGGAACACACAAGGTAACTGCTTTTCTTGCAAAAGATTGGGTTATATAAATTTTACGCATAAGGACGCTCTCATTATTTGTTTAAATAATGATATCGAATGATTGTGTAAAGAATATGCAAAACAATAAAAATAATAAAATTAACTATTTCTGATCATCAGAATGTACTTTTTATCTTGTTTATAAATTACTTACGTCACTGCAACCAGAGCTTCTCTATATTCTCTTTACTTTAATTATCTTTAATTTTCATTACCTTATTCACCTCAGCCTAAATTTACTCATTGTTATAAGACTAATGTTTCTTTTTACTTTATAGTATTAGCTAACAATACTGGCAGCGTTTGTAACATAATGATCTCAGTACTTTTTTAAGGTACTGCTCGCGTTAAGCTGTTACACGATAAAGTTACTTAGTTAGCTGTCATAATTAGCCAGCTATCATTTTTAAAATTACCATTTCACAGTGCGATCACAATAGGAATATTATGTTTAAAAAGAAAATATTACTAACCATAACCGCCTTACTGCTAAGTAATGCTACTTATGCAACGCAATTAACGGTTGAAGAGTTACGCATTGAAAACGCGATAATTAAAATGCCTGAGGTAATGAAGGCTTTTACCACTAATATTGATGACTTTAAACAAGCATGGCAAGCAGCAGATAGTTATCAAAATGCTAAGAACATAACAATATTACACGCTCAAAAGCTCTGGTTCGACGCAAAAAACAAAGTACAATCGGCAGCAACACTCGACGATCGTCCTTTATACTGGGCTCGACTGCTTGCAAGTAAAGTTATTCGCTCAAATTCGCCATCATTCGAGCTTTCTATGCAGCAAACACAGGCTTTATTAACCTTGTTTGAACAAGGCTCTAGAGGACAAATGGATCTTGAGTATACGCAAGCCACTCATAAAAAAATATTATTAACCGGGTTCGACCCATTCTTGCTTGATAAAAATATTAACCAAAGTAACCCTTCAGGTATTGCTGCATTAAAGCTTGATGGTCAAGTAATTACCTATAAAGGTATTACAGCTGAAATTAACACAGTTATGATCCCTGTTCGCTATAAAGATTTTGATGAAGGACTCATTGAATCACTGCTTGCACCCTATTACGCATTAAATAATGTAGATATGATTGTAACCGTGAGTATGGGGCGTAAAGAATTTGATTTAGAGCGTTTTCCTGGCAAGCGTCGAAGTGTAACAGCACCCGATAATTTAAATATTCTTTCCGGTGGTACTAAAGAAGCCCCCATCATTTCCAAACTTCATAATAAACCATTACCTGGTGAAGAATTTGTGCTTTTTAGTCTTCCTATAAAGCAAATGCAGCTTGCTAAGGGCCCTTATAAAGTCATTGATAATCATAAAGTAACCAGTATCGATGAGTCACTCAAGCCAAAAGATATTGAGCCTCATACCCTGTCACAACTTAATGGTCATGTAGCGGTTAACGGATCAGGCGGTGGTTATTTATCAAATGAAATTTCATATCGCAGCATAAGATTAAGAGATCAGCTCAACTCCAATATCCCAACAGGTCATATACATACGCCTAGAATTCAACAATTTGAACCAGAAATTGAAGCGAAAATAGTACAGCAAATTCGCACTATGCTAGAGCTATCATTAGAAGCCATTTAACCTTATTGCGTAAAGTAATAATGTAAAAGGCGAATAAATTCGCCCCTACGATAATTATAATCAATCGCTTCATAGGACGTTTCTGTATGGGCGACTTCAGTCGTCTGTCCTACGGTGATAATAATCACCACCTTCGCAGGACATTTTTTGTAGGGGCGACTTCAGTCGCCTGATAATACCAATCAATTAACCACAACAAAGACCTCAATTATTTGACTATAATAAATACAAATCACATCAAAAAGATTTTGATTATGCCACGTACTAATCTTATTAAAGGTAGAACATCTCTTAAACATCATGTCTACCACATCACAACATGCACAGAAAATCGCAAACCATTCTTTCATAACTTTCAATGCGCTCGTTTGTTAATTAATGAAATGAAAGGCCTAACTAACCAACATGAAGTTAAATCCATTACCTGGGTGATCATGCCAGACCATTTACATTGGTTATTTCAGCTAACGTCAGATAAGAGTTTGTCAAAAATGATTCAAACATTAAAAGGTCGTAGTTCTAGAGCTATTAATAAACACAGCAACAAAATAAAATTTTCATGGCAACGCGGTTTTCATGATCATGCCATTAGAACAGAGGAAAGTTTAATAGCGGTATCACGATATATTGTCGCCAATCCATTACGCGCAGGTTTAGTAGAAAATGTGGGAGATTATCCGTTATGGGATTCAGTATATTTGGATGGCGATGAATAAACCTTTTGTAGAGGCGCTTTCTGTATTTGGCGAATAAATTCGCCCCTACGGTCATGATTTGAAAATTGTTCATATGTTATTTGCTATAGGGGCGTTTGTAGGGGCGACTTCAGTCGCCTGAACACAATACACGCCAATAACTTTGCATTATGTTATATCCCATTATTTGGCGAATAAATTCGCCCCTACGGTGATGATTTGAAAATTGTTAATATGTTATTTGCTATAGGGGCGTTTGTAAGGGCGACTTCTGTCGTCTGTTCACAATACACGCCGGTAACGCTGCATTATGTTATATCCCATTATTTGGCGAATAAATTCGCCCCTACGGTCATGATTTGAAAATTGTTCATATGTTATTTGCTATAGGGGCGTTTGTAGGGGCGACTTCAGTCGCCTGAACACAATACACGCCAATAACTTTGTATTATGTTATACCTCATTAATAGGCGAATAAATTCGCCCCTACAGTGATGCACTTCGAGATTGAATCTGCCAATTTCTTCTTGGTGCGGTATTTGAAAAACTAACAGCAGAAGAAGCGCTAATCGGTATACTGCAAATAAGAAAAAACCGACATAAAAGTCGGTTTTTTATAAGCTTACTATGGGTTTTATATAAAAATATAGCACCTCATATAATAAACCTAAAACGGCATTTTCATCCCTGGTGGTAATTGCATACCGCCAGTTAATGAGCCCATTTTATCTTTATTTTGTTCTTCTACACGGCGTACAGCATCATTTACTGCAGCAGCAAGTAGATCTTCAATAAGATCTTTATCATCTTCCATTAAGCTATCATCAAGCTCAACTTTACGTACGCTGTGGCTACCAGTCATAGTAACTTTAACCATACCTGCACCAGATTCACCTACCACTTCCATTTTGGCCAGTTCTTCTTGAGCTTTTTGCATTTTTTCTTGCATTTGTTGGGCTTGCTTCATCAAATTGCCCATACCGCCTTTCATCATTACTCTCTCCGATAAGTTATTTTAAAAATGGTTAAAAATATTTATTGCTCTCATTATACCAATATGGTGTCAAAGCAACATTTTAAAAGGTGTTATTAACAAAAAAATCAAATTGGCGTAATACTATCTTCATCCAAGGTCGCTTGAAAGTGTTGTACTAAGCCTTGTACCAATTCATCTTTTCTCAATAAGTCTTTTGCATAATCATAACGTTTATCATTTATATGTGACTGAATTTGATAAGGATCAGCAACGGTTTGCTCAACTATATTAATAGTTACTTGTATATTGCGTGATAAAAACTGACTGATACTTTGTTGTAGTTGCTGTTGCGCTGTGTCAGTGTATAAATGTTTTGTCGCTTGATTTAAGCATAAAATTAAATTGTTGTCTGTCGAATTCTCATCAATAGTTGCATGAATTGCTAACTGCCTTAAACGCGCAGTAAGCTCCATTGAATCAATCATATGTGCCCATTGATCAACTTGATTCGCTTTACGAATAGTTGCAGGGTCAATACTTTCCGCTTGATATGGCTCGGCAGGTTTAGGTAGCGCTATTTTTTCAACATCAGCCTTTGCTGAACCTGTATTTTCTGAGCCTTTGTTTAATGTACTTTGATTACCGATATCAACTTGACGCGCTATGGCGCCATCAGACTTTTTTCCCTGCTTATCCAATTGTTTTTTTCGGCTGCGTAACATATTACGAGTCGCTAACACTGAGCTTACCGGGCTATTAAATGCAGATGTATCATCTGCTTTTATTGGTGCAGTTGATGTATTCGTAGGATCTGCGTGCATGGGCTCTGGGTGTATAGGTCGCTCATTAAGAGTTTGCTCTTGAATCGCGGGCTTCTGATGTTGTTTTTCTTGTTCATGTTCATGTTCTTGTTTTTGTTCTTGTCCAGAAAAATTATTTTCTTGCGTCGGTGCTATTTCTTCTACGATACCTTGCGGTACAAAGTTTTGCGTGGCTAAATCTGGTGACGCTTCACCTTGTGGAACATAGCTATTATCTTCTGCAACATGAGGCACTTCATCTGCTTGACTTGAAAATGGTATTGGCTCAGCTTGTTGAATATCAACCGCCTGTTGCTCTATATCATGCATTTGTTGTGCTAAAGCTTGCTCATCACTTGAAGACGTTTCCATAAACGCATCATCTAAACTCTTGATGTCAGATACAGGAGCAGTTTGATTAAGTGCACTCGCTTCTATTGGCGGTAACGACTCTTTCTGCATTGGTTTAAACGCAAATAAACGCAGTAACGTCATATCAAACGCTGCTTGTTCATCTGATGCATAAGGCAAATCTTTACGGCCATTAACACAAATTTGATAAAAAAGTTGCACATCTTCTGCGGACATCGACTGACTAAATTTTTTCAGTAATTGTGCGTGTTCTGTAGGTAAATCAAAATGTTGATCAACAATTTGTAATATCGCTATTTGATGGAAAAGCTGTATAAGCTCAGCGTATAAACGGCTATAACTAGGCGCATAACTTGCTATTTCTTGGGATAACGCCATTAAACTTACCCCGTCTTGTTTTAATAACGCAATAACAATTTTATACACCCAATTTTGATCTAATCCACCTAACATTTCTTGAATATTAGGCAACGTTATATTGCCCTGACCTTGCGCTATCGCTTGGTCAGTTAAACTTAAAGAGTCACGCATACTGCCTCTGGCAGCTTTAGCCAGTAAGGTTAATGTACCACTAGCATGGGTAACGTTTTCATAGCCTAATATTTCGGTCAGTTTACTTTCAATTTGCTTAACCGTTAGCGCTTTTAAATGAAACTGTAAACAACGAGATAACACAGTAACCGGCAATTTTTGCGGATCGGTAGTCGCTAAAATAAATTTTACATGTTCAGGCGGCTCTTCTAACGTTTTCAATAACGCATTAAAGCTATTACGCGACAACATATGCACTTCATCAATAAGGTAGACTTTATAGCGACCACGTGTTGGCGCATACTGCACGTTATCTAGAATTTCTCTAGTGTCATCTACCTTAGTTTTTGAGGCTGCATCAATTTCAAGTAAATCAACAAATCTACCTTGATCTATTTCCAAACAGGTATCACATTTTCCACATGGTGTGGCTGTAATACCTGTTTCACAGTTCAAGCTTTTAGCAAAAATTCTGGCGATTGTGGTTTTACCCACACCTCGTGTTCCCGTAAATAAATACGCATGATGTAAACGTTGTTGCAGTAAAGCATTAACAAGTACAGTAACTACATGTTCTTGCCCTACAAGCTCTTCAAAACACTTGGGACGCCATTTTCTTGCTAAAACTTGATAACTCATATAATTTTATTCACCAGAATATTGCACAAGAGATGACGTAGTAAGGCCGATTGCTTCTAATCGCTTCTCACCCCCTAAGTCAGGTAAAGAAATAACAAAACCTGCATCCTTCACTTCAGCACCAATGCGGCGTATCAATTTCGTCGTCGCCTCGATAGTGCCACCGGTTGCAAGTAAGTCATCAATAATTAACACTTTGTCATCAACACTTAACGCATCACGATGAATTTCTAATACATCTTCACCATATTCAAGTTGATAAGCTTGTGCAAAAGTTTGTCTAGGAAGTTTACCGGGTTTACGAACAGGAATAAAACCAAGACCCAATGCTAGTGCTAAAGGCGCACCAAATAAGAAACCTCTAGCTTCAGTACCAACAACCTTGGTAAATCCTTGGTCTTTATATTTTTCAGTGAGCAGGTCTATCGTTAATGCAAAGGCTTCTGCGTTTTCTAGTAGACTAGTAACGTCGCGGAATAAAACACCTTCCACAGGGTAATCAGGGATTGCTTTGATGGCAGATTTTAATTGTGCTAATTGTTGTTCAGTCATTACTGTTCTTATACCGAGTAAAAATTTAATAATGACAAAGAATAAAACAATTCAGCCGATATTTATAGTGATGATCTTATTTACATTACTATTACAGGGCTATTTTTGTTCGGACATTACCCAGTAAACACTTTACTGTAGACATAAACTTAGTTTCATTCACAGGTTTAGTGACAACATTACTAAATAAATTAAATTCTGGTAAGTTTTCTACACTTTGTTTATTTTGCGTTGTCATAAACAAAACAGGCGTTGGCGCACAAAAAGGTGTTTGCTTAAGGTTTTTAGTTAAGGTTGCACCATTCATTAATGGCATAAGGTGATCAATAATATAAAGATGAAATGATTCTTTTTGCGCTTTTTCAAAGCCATCTAGCCCGTTAACCGCGGTAGTAATAGTGTACCCAACTGATGTTAATAGTTTACTAATATTTTCTCGTACACTTTTGTTGTCATCAATTACTAAAATATTCATATAAAACTTCACGCCTATATATCAATTAGTCCTTATTTCGGACTACGCTACAAAGATATAGCTTCCCTTCACGGTGCGTATTTTACCCTAAATAAAGATAATAACAAAGCCCAGTATTATTACAGTTTTATTCTAGTGTTACTATTTCCTTACACGATGTTGTTCTATTTATTTATGGTTAATTAAGCGGTCGTCTAGAGAAGTTATGTATGCGGGGATTGCTCAAACTAGTGCAGGTAAATCACCTTAAGAATAAAGCAGCTAAACACCAAAGATTAGGGCTGTCTGTACTCAGCCCTATAGCTTCCTATATGGCTGAGTACTCGCTGAGTATATGGCTAAGCATATAAAATATGGTTATTATGTTTTTTTATTTTGATCTAGGAAAAGCGTGATTAACTTAAGACTCGATGACGACATACTCTTATCTATATTATCAGCGTAAGCTTCGCCTTCCATATAGGTAAGTACTTGCTCACTTAATTGCTTTCCTAATTCGACACCCCATTGATCATAAGAATTTACTTGCCATAACATACCTTGTACAAAAATCTTGTGTTCATACAGGGCGAGCATGGCACCAAAGCATTTAGGTGTTAATGACTGCATTAACAAGGTACTACTTGGCGTATTTCCTTTCATCGTTTTATGCGGTGCTAAAGCAGTAATCTCTGTTTCAGTTAGGCCATTATTAAGCAATTCAGCCTTTACTTGTTCTATGTTTTTACCTTGCATTAATGCTTCACTTTGCGCAAAGCAATTAGCAACTAGCACTTTATGATGTTCCTCTAACAAACTTGTCCCTTGTAAAGCAACAATAAAGTCTGTTGGTATAATCTCATCACTTTGATGCATCAATTGCATAAAAGCATGTTGGCCATTGGTTCCTTCTTGTCCAAAGACAATCGGAGCTGTTTTCCAACTCAACTTTTCTCCTTCGCTAGACACTGACTTACCGTTACTTTCCATATCCGTCTGTTGAAGGTAGCCAGGAAGCGCTCTTAATGCATGATCATAGGGCAAAACAGCCAAACTGGCATAATCCAAGCCATTACGATTCCACAAACCAATCAACGCCATTAACACCGGCATATTTTCAGAGAAATCACTTTCTTGAAAGTGCTTATCCATTTGATAAGCCCCAGCCTTAAAAGCATTAAAATGTTCAGTACCAATAGCTAATGCCAAAGGTAAACCAACTGCAGACCATACAGAAAAACGTCCGCCAACCCAATCCCACATAGGCAGAACATGGCTAGGCTCTAAACCAAAGGCTTGTGCTTTATCCACATTACTACTTATCGCAAACCATTGTTTTGCAATCGCATTATCATCAGCTAGTTGCGTTAGCATCCAGGTTTTAATCGCTTTCGCATTTAACAAGGTTTCTTGTGTGGTAAACGTTTTAGAAATAATAACGACTAGCGTTGTAGCAGCATTGAGGGTATTAAGTTTTTCAGTAACAGCGCCGCCATCAACATTAGCAATAACATGCACCTTCAAGCCAGTACAGTGATAAGGTTGCAAAGCACTTAAACCAACTTTAATACCATAATAAGAGCCACCAATGCCAATAGCTAATACATCAGTAAACTTTTCTCCTGTTGCGCTTAGGAGTTTTCCTTTTTGTATATCATCAACAATATCAGCCATGCGTTGTTCAGTTGCTTCAACTTGCTTGGCTTCGTTTCCTAAGACTCGTTTCTTTACCTGTTCAGGTGCTCGTAATGCAGTATGTAAAACAGCACGCTGTTCAGTGTTATTTATTTTGTCACCACGGAACATCGATTGCATTTTTTGAGCTAACCCCTGAGTATTTGCCCAAGAAATTAACTGCGCGATCTCTGCTTTAGTGATGTTTTGTTTAGAATAATCGAGGTAAAGTTCAGCAGCACTGACAGAAAAATCGTCTGCTCTATTTGGCATACTGCGTAACGAATCAATTGCTGATTCGGCTGGTAAATCGAACAATGAAAAAATCGAACGTTCTTTCGCTAGCTTTGCCTTTTGTTGAATAGTTTTATTAAAGAGTTCCATATCTTGTTAGTGTACTTCCTGATTCACCGTTATTGTTTTCTTAAATTGATGCATTAGACTAAGTGCTTCTTAATTAATTTTTTTTCCTAACTTTTAGCTGAAGTTGATGCCGAAATATCTAACCAATCACGGCATCAATAACTAGTATAGCTATCACATTACGATAGTTATCATTACCTCAGTTTAAAAACTAAGACTATCACAATAACTATAGAGACAAGGTTTTCAAGAAATCTTTAAACTCTGCGCCTAACTCATGATGTCTTAATGCATATTCAACATTGGCTTTCATATAACCTAATTTGGAACCACAATCATGTGATTTACCTGTCATATGAAAAGCTTCAACCGTTTCTTTTTCCATTAACATCGCAATAGCATCAGTTAATTGAATTTCATCTCCTGCACCTGGAGGCGTTATTCTTAATAATTCCCATATTTTTTCAGATAACACATAACGACCAACAACGGCTAAGTTTGAAGGCGCATCTTCGACTGCAGGTTTTTCAACAACCGCTGTCATAGGTTGTGATTCGCCAGGAGCTAGCTCAACGCCACCACAATCAACTACACCATAACTACTTACTTGTTCCATAGGTACAGGTTCAACCATTATTTGGCTATAACCACCCACATCTTGGTATCTGCGAAGCATTGCCGCTAAATTTTCAGTTTTTAAATTAGCAGAAGCTTCATCTAAAATAACATCAGGTAATACTACAACAAATGGCTCTTCGCCAATAATAGGTCGTGCTTTTAATACCGCATGACCAAGCCCTTTTGCTTCACCTTGGCGAACATGTAATATGGTGACATCTTTAGGACAAATTGCTTGAATCTCTTCAAGCAATTGACGTTTAACACGTTTTTCTAATGTAGTTTCAAGCTCAAATGATTTATCAAAATGATTTTCAATAGCGTTTTTAGAAGAGTGAGTAACCAATACTATTTCTTTAATACCTGCAGCAACACATTCGTCAACAATATATTGAATTAATGGCTTATCAACTATCGGTAGCATTTCTTTTGGAATAGCTTTAGTCGCTGGTAACATACGTGTACCTAACCCTGCGACAGGAATTACGGCTTTGGTTATTTTCTTGTTCATTCTAATCCTTCATTTTTAATTAATACAAAAAAAACATATCCTATGCTACACCTGCCTTATGTTAATAGTAAATACGTAACTTACCTTATTTACAATTATGCTGGTGATTAGTTGTTATTTGAGCATTTTAATCAAGTTCTTGTATCAAGAGAGCATTAATATAAGTGTTAGTGTAACTATTACTTTAACTATTCATTTAACAATAAAGCAAAAAAACAGAGCACAGCCTCTCGTCATAGGTTCTCGCAATAAAATTTATAATAAACGAAACAAACTAATTAAATTGTAAAATAAAGTTACATCCCTTGTTGCTATCATCTAGGTCAAGTATCATTACTGTTCGACATTTATCTAATTTGTTTGTAATCACTTTTTACATTCATGGTTTATTCAATGGTTTTACCCAACAATTTCATTTTTATTAACAACTTAATAGCCAAATTACCTCAGAAAAAAATAGCGCAAGCTATCTGTCTCTGCTTGTTAATTTATATCGCTTTTATCTTGGCCAAGATCACCTGGATGATAATGCCAACGGCGGGACAAAGCATTGGTAATAAAAATGCAGGTAATCTCAGTGCCGCTCAACGACAAGCACAAAATCAATTACAAGGTAATAAGGTTGATTTATCGCAATTACAATCGTTGCATTTGTTTGGCGAGTATAATCAAGTAGCCAAAACACAAACGATAGAAGAAATCACCTCAGCACCTGAAACGCGTTTACAACTGACCTTATCAGGTTTAGTGGCCAGTGATAATATGGCGATTGCGGCTGCGGTTATTGAACATAATAAAAAGCAAGCGACCTACGGTATTGATGACATTATTGAAGGTACGCGGGCAACGCTTGAAAAAGTATTAATTGACCGGGTTATCATTAAGCAGTCAGGACGTTTAGAAACCTTGATGCTTGATGGCGCTGACTATAATCAACCGGCGCAAAGTGTGTCGCATAAAAAAGCGCACAATGCGAATGCCGCTGAGCGAAGTGGCCCGAAAGTCGCTCCTGAAAAGGGCACGGTCATTGACCAACGCAAGAATGATAATTTAAAACAAGCAGCACAACAGTTACGTAATGATTTAAACAACAATCCAGGAAAAATAACCGATTACCTTCGCATTACACCGGCCCGTAAAAACGGTCAGATTTCGGGGTATCGTTTATCACCGGGTAAAAGTCCTGAGTTTTTTGCCTTATCGGGTTTAAAGTCAGGCGATGTAGCAACACAAATGAATGGGCATGATTTATTGGTGCCTTTAGAGGCAGCACAAGCGATGTCAGCCTTAAAAACAGCACAAAACATTTCATTGTTAGTTGAGCGAAACAACGAGCTAATTGAAATAATGTTTAGTATTGAATAACAACCTATTTTAGCATTAACGTTTGCATTTATCTTGAGTGTGAGCCTTTAGTATTAACCTTTGGTATTCATCGTGGATAGCAAAGAAGCAATAAGGAATTTTTCATGGGCACAACCTTAAACGCCATTGTGGTTAAGCCATTACGCCACAAGTTTAAGCAACTTCAATCATTGAGTTTGGTTTTAGTGACAGCATTGAGCTTTAGCGGTATTTTTGCGGTGGGACAAGCGAGCGCTGCGGAGTATTCGCCAAGCTTTAAAGACACAGAAATTGTCGAGTTTGTCACTATTGTGGGTAAAAACTTGAAAAAGACCATGATTGTTGACCCGAACGTGCGCGGTAAAATTAATGTGCGCAGTTATGACTTGTTATCGGAAGAGCAATATTATCAGTTTTTCTTAAACGTGTTAGCGGTGTATGGGTTTGCGGCGATTGAGCGTGAAAACAACATTGTAAAAATCATTCGTAATAAAGATGCTAAAACCTCAGCTATTCCGGTAGTTGACAGCGGCGGCAGTATTGTTGGCGATGAAATGGTGACACGCATTGTTGAAGTAAAGAATGTCACGGTACGTGAGCTTGTGCCGTTATTGCGTCAACTGTCTGACCAAGCAGGTGGCGGTAACGTCACAAACTATGACCCAGCTAACGTCATTATGTTAACGGGTACAGCGGCGACGGTTAATCGTTTAGTGAACATCATTGAACGTGTTGATAGAGCGGGTGACCAAGACGTAGAAATTATTAAATTACAATATGCATCAGCAGGTGAGATGGTGCGTATTATTGAAGCGATGAATAAGCCAAGTGCCGGTAAAACAGCGCAAGCAACCTTCTTAATTCCGACCATTGTTGCCGATGACCGCAGTAACAGCGTTATTGTTAGTGGTGAAGTAAAAGCACGTGAGCGCGTTGTGCGTTTAGTGAAGCGACTTGATAGCGAATTAGAGAGCAACGGCAATACCCGTGTTTACTACTTAAAATACTCAAAAGCTGAAGATTTAGTCAAAGTGCTTAGCGGTGTTAGTAAAACTATATCTTCTGAAGCACAAGCGTCAAGAGCCGGTGGTAAAACAAATGGACAAAACGAAACCAGTATCGAAGCCCATGAAGCAACCAATACCGTTGTTATCACCGGACAACCTGAGATGTTACGTTCATTAGAAGGCGTTATTCGCCAATTAGACGTACCAAGAGCACAAGTTCATATTGAAGCCATTATTGTTGAAGTCTATGAAAGCGATGGCGCACAACTAGGTGTGCAATGGTACAGTGAAGCGGGTGGTTTTACTCAGTTCACTAACGGCGTAGCGCCTGTTTCAAGTATTGCCGCGGGTGTTAAAGCTGCGGACAGTATTGATGGTGATACCGTTCCTGCGGTGTACTCTTCTGAAACGGGTGAGAAAATTTCAGATGAATATACACTCAATGATACCGACGGTGATTACACTTTATTAGCGCAGCTATTGGGTACTGTTAGTGGCGGTATGTTTGGTATTATGAAAAATGACTGGGGCGCGATTGTACAAGCAGTTAGCTCAGACACTAACTCTAATATTCTAGCAACCCCTAGCATTACCACCATGGATAATGAAGAAGCATACTTCTTAGTAGGCCAAGAAATCCCAGTGATTACAGGCTCTCAAACGGGTAGTAATAACGATAATCCTTTTCAAACGGTTGAACGTCAAGAAGTGGGAATTAAATTATTAGTGACGCCACAAATTAACGAAGGTAACAGCGTACAGCTTACCATTGAGCAAGAAGTCTCCTCGGTGAGTGGCGCAACGGGTGTCGATATTTCAATTAACAAACGTGAAATCAAAACCACCGTGATGGTAGAAAGTGGTCAAACGGTTATCTTAGGTGGCTTGATTGATGAAGATGTACAAGAAAGCGTGCAAAAAGTACCGTTACTTGGTGACATCCCGATTATTGGTCACTTATTTAAGTCAACAAGCAGTAGCACGCGTAAGCGTAACTTGATGGTATTTCTTAAGCCGCAAATCATTACTGATTCAGCAATGATGCACAGTATGGCGAAAGAGAAATATAACTTTATTCGCGCAGACCAATTACGCAAGCAAGAAGAAGGTTTATCGTTAATGGACGATGATAACCTACCTCTTTTGCCGCAGTGGAGTGATGAATTAACATTACCGCCATCGTTTGAAGCGTATCAAGAATCAGTACAAGACGATAAGCGCCTTAAAGAATACTCAGTAAAAGACGACTTGCCGGTCAATGATGTTAAAGAGAATGATGAATAATGTCTGACGATGTAATAAAAGACAGCGGAGCAAGCAAAAGCAACACGGTCGCTACAATCGACGAGCAAAGCGCAACAGCGCTTGGTGAGTCGGTTGACTTGGACCATGCGGCCATTGCAGATGATGTTGACAGCTTAGTGGAGAGTTTAGTCAGTAATACCTCGGGTATAGTACAACTGAGGCGAGCGCTGATAACAACGCTAACAACGCAGCAGATAACCTAAGCGACAGTGAGCGTGAAGCGTTAACTGAAATCAGTGAAGAAACCGCTATCGCGTGGCGTTTACCGTTTGCCTTTGCGAAACGTTTTGGCGTATTGCTCGCTAAAGAAGATGAGCACTATGTGCTGCATTGCTTGGCCAATATCAGCGTTGATACCATTGTTGAAGTGCGCCGTATTATTAAAGCGCCCTTTAGCTTTCGAGTACAAGAAGTTGCCGCCTTTGAGTTATTACTCACGCAAGCGTATCAACGTGATTCATCAGAAGCGCAGCAGATGATGGAAGATATTGGTAACGAAGTTGATTTATACTCCCTTGCTGATGAGATGACCGAAAGCGAAGATTTACTCGAAAATGAAGATGACGCGCCAATCATCAAACTCATTAATGCGATGCTCAGTGAGGCCATTAAAGAAGGTGCCAGTGATATTCACATTGAAACCTTTGAAAATGCCCTGCAAATACGTTTTCGTGTTGATGGTGTGTTACGTGAAGTATTAAAACCGAATCGTAAACTTGCCTCATTGCTTGTTTCACGTATTAAGGTCATGGCGAAGCTTGATATCGCTGAAAAACGTATCCCACAAGATGGTCGTATTTCATTGCGTATTGGTGGTCGTGCAGTTGATGTACGTGTATCGACCATGCCAACCGGTCATGGTGAGCGCGTAGTATTACGTTTACTTGATAAAAACGCTGCGCGATTAGATTTACAAGATTTAGGCATGACTGATGCTAATCGTCACGCCTTTGGTCAGCTAATTGAAAAACCGCACGGTATTATCCTTGTTACTGGGCCAACGGGCTCGGGTAAAAGTACGACCTTGTATGCGGGATTAACACAAATCGATGAGCGTGAACGTAATATTCTAACCGTCGAAGACCCAATCGAATTTGCGATTGAAGGCATTGGACAAACCCAAGTGAACACCAAGGTCGACATGACCTTCGCCAGAGGCTTACGTGCTATTTTACGTCAAGACCCGGATGTTGTGATGGTGGGTGAGATTCGCGATTTAGAAACGGCACAAATCGGCGTGCAAGCCAGTTTAACTGGTCATTTAGTCTTATCGACCTTGCATACCAATACGGCTGCTGGGGCAATAACGCGAATGGAAGATATGGGCGTTGAGCCGTTCTTATTATCGTCGAGTTTATTGGGCGTACTGGCGCAGCGCTTAGTGAGAACCTTGTGTCCACATTGTAGAGAAAGTCATTTACCCAGTGCAGAAGAGTGCACGTTACTGAATTTACCGAGCGACAATCAACAAGTGATTTACCACCCGAAAGGTTGCAAGGAATGTAACTTTAAAGGTTATCGTGGCAGAACCGGTATTCATGAATTACTCGTGGTTGATGACACTGTCCGTGAGTTGATTCATAACGGGCATGGTGAGCAAGGTATAGAGAAATATATACGCACCAACACCGCGTCAATTAGACGTGATGGCTTTGATAAAGTTATGTTGGGGCAAACAACGCTTGAAGAAGTATTGCGCGTTACCCGAGAAGATTAATGGCACATTTACAAACAACAAGAAATGATTAAAAAATATGGCAGCATTTGATTACCTTGCGGTTGATAGCCGTGGGAAAAATAAAAAAGGTGTTATTGAAGGTGATACACCAAGGCAAGCCCGCGCATTATTGCGTGAACAAGGTTTAATGCCGACGGAAGTAACCCCTACCCTTACTCATAATAAAAGTAAAACAGGTAAAGCTAGCTCGGGTAAGAGCAAAGGCACAGGAAAAATATCTGCTGCTGAATTGTCTTTAATTACTCGCCAGTTAGCTACCTTAGTAGAGTCGGGATTACCACTAGAAGAGTCGCTAGTAGCCGTTGCCGAGCAAGGTGAAAAAAATCGTATTAAAAGTATGATTATGGGTGTGCGCACCAAGGTAACTGAAGGTTATGGCTTAGCAGAAAGTCTCGCTGAATATCCAAAAGTATTTAATCATTTATACCGTGCTATGGTTGCGGCAGGTGAAAAATCAGGACATTTAGATAAAGTATTAAACCGTTTAGCTGATTATACTGAAAAACGAGAACAGATGCGTTCTCAACTTATTCAAGCCTTAGTGTACCCTGTTATTATGACAGTGGTTGCTATTGGTGTAATCGCGATATTGTTAACTAAAGTTGTTCCCCAGATTGTAGGGCAATTTGAGCACATGGGCGCAAATTTACCTGGTTCAACTAAATTTTTAATTGCCAGCAGTGAGTTTTTACAAGCGAATGGTCTTTTGATTGTTTTATTCATTGCCGGTCTTATGTTAATAGTTTCAGAGCTATTGAAGAAACCAAAGTATCAGATGATCTTCCATCAAAGACTTATCTACTTACCGGGTATTGGTAAAGTAGCTAAAGGTCTTAATACTGCACGTTTTGCTAGAACCTTAAGTATACTGTCCGCGAGTGCTGTGCCGTTATTAGAAAGTATGAAAATTTCAGGCGAAGTACTTGATAACTTATACATTAAACAGCAAGTAAAGTTAGCGTCAGACAAAGTACGTGAAGGATCAAGTCTACATTTATCACTTGAACAAACAAAATTATTTCCACCAATGATGTTGCATATGATCGCCAGTGGTGAAAAAAGTGGTCAAATAGAGCAAATGTTAGGTCGCGCCGCTGACAACCAAGATAACGAATTTGAAGCATTAATGAATATATCATTAAAAGCATTCGAACCCGCGTTAATGGTAGGCATGGCAGGGGTTGTTTTATTTATAGTTATGGCCATATTAGAGCCTATATTGAAGTTAAATACCTTTGTTGGTGGATAAACGTAATATGAAGCGAGATCCTGAATCAAGTAGATCAGGCGACTGAAGCCGCCCCTACAAAACGTCCTATGAAGGTGTTGATTATTTCACTGTAGGGGCGAATTTATTCGCCTAATAATGGGATATAACATAATGCAGAGGTTAGTAGTGTGTATTGTGGACAGGCGACTGAAGTCGCCCCTACATACGCCCTAACAAAAACATTGTTAGGCGAAGGTGAACAACATCACCGTAGGGGCGAATTTATTCGCCTAATAATGCGATATAACATAATGCAGAGGTTAATAGCGTTTATTGTGAAAAGGCGACTGAAGCCGCCCCTACAAAACGTCCTATGAAGGTGTTGATTATTTCACTGTAGGGGCGAATTTATTCGCCTAATAATGGGATATAACATAATGCAGAGGTTAGTAGTGTGTATTGTGGACAGGCGACTGAAGTCGCCCCTACAAAAAGATCCTACGAAGTGATTGAATTATTTAACCGTAGGGGCGAATTTATTCGCCTAATAATGTGTTCAGGCAACAATCTCCGTCATTCCGTAGGTCGCTTAATACGGAATCTCAGGATAATAGAAGTTAAATTTATAAAAGTAATTAGGAAAAAATAATGATTAAGAAAAATTTAAAAAATACACACAAAAAAGCACAAGGTTTTACGCTATTAGAAGTAATGGTGGTAATTGTAATTATCGGCATGATGTTAAGTGTGGTGGTACCAAACTTAATGGGTAGCCAAGACACAGCTAAATTACAAAAGGCCGTGCAAGATGTTACCGCACTAGAAAACTCTTTAAGTATGTATAAATTAGATAACTACGATTATCCAAGTACTGAACAAGGGTTAGAAGCATTAACAGATCAAACCGATATTGAACCTATCCCACGTCGCTTTCCTGATGGTGGTTATGTAAAACGTCTTCCTAAAGATCCGTGGGGCAACGAATACTTTTTATTGAATCCAGGCGAGCAAGGAAAAATGGATGTATTTACTGCAGGACCAGACGGAGAGGTTGGCACTGAAGATGATATTGGTAATTGGAATTTGGGCGATTACCAGTAATTGAATTTAATAAGAAGCACACAACATATAACGGATGAATAGTATTTTGAAGAGAACATTTACCACAAAAAATAAAGGCTTTACCTTACTTGAGGTATTGGTGGTGATCGCATTAATTGGCTTAATTATTTCAGCGGTGCAATTTAACTTCTCAACAAAACGTCCAGAAGATACCTTAAAAAAAGTAAGCTATGAATTTTCAACACTTTTTGAAAGTGCGGCAAACTATGGCTTACTCAATAATATTGAACTGGGTTTATATATTGATAAAAGTAGCTATCAATTTCTTGGCTATGACGGTCTAAAATGGAGTGAAATACCTGAGCAAGATTGGTTAGCAGCTCAAGAGTTACCAGAAGGGGTTACCTTTACCTTAGAATTAGACGATTTACCCATTGAAGAGCCATTACTTTTTGACTCTTCTGCATTCGGAACTGAAGAAGAATCATACCTTTCTTTTGATGACATCGAAAAAACTAAAAAATCCGACGATGAAAAAGGGTTAACACCGCAAGTGTATATTTTATCTGGTGGTGATATTACCCCTTTTAGCCTTACATTTTACTTTACCGATGAAGCATCACTTAATGAAGATTTATCTGATTTAGCTTATCGGGTCAGTGGTCTATATAGCACACCATTAAAAGTTGAAGGACCCGTGTTAGATGATTAATTCATTAAACATAAAAAACGTCAACGCTAAGGCTTTACGTAAAAAAAGATCACCTGGCTTTACCCTTATTGAAGTTATGCTTGCTTTAGCTGTTTTTTCGATTGCAGGTATCGCATTACTCGGGACAGCCAGTAATAATGCCCGTAACATCGGTTATCTAGAAACTAAAATGTTTGCCGGTTGGGTTGCCTCGAATCAATTAGTTGCAGTAAACCTAGATAAAACATGGCCACCAAAAAACAATGTTAAAGGCGAAGTAAAGCTTGCTGGCCGGACTTGGTATTGGCATAAAAAAGTAATTAAAACCACTGATGATGATATGCGCTCTGTTGTAATAGAAATTAGAAAAGATCCAGATGACGAACTAGCCGTAAGCAGTTTAACCACCTTTGTTTCTAAAGTGGAATCCTAATGCTAACTAACCCCATAATACACTCACAACCTTATATAACACGTAATAAAGGATTTACTTTATTAGAAGTACTCATTGCTATTGCTATATTTTCAATTATTAGTCTATCTAGTTTCACTATTTTTAATTCGGTATTAAGTGGCGATGAAATGGCGAAAAAACATAGCGAACGACAAAACGAGTTACAACGTGCTTTTTTAATTATAGAGCGTGACCTTACCCAGATCTCACGTCGTAGTATGCGCCTTAATGGTGAAGCACCACAAACACGTTTAATACAAAGCTCTAGTGACGGTTTCGAAAACGAAGAACAAGTAATCGCTTTTGTACGAAGTGGATGGACTAATCCTAGACTATTATTACCTCGTAGCGACATGCAACCAATAGCTTACAGAATAACAGAAGAAACACTTGAACGTTTACACTTTAATTTTGTTGATTCAGTGGTCGGTGAAGAGCCAAAAGTAAGACCATTAATTCATGATGTTACCAAGGTCGATTTTGAGTACTTTGACGGTAAAGATTGGTTAGAGCTTTGGGAAAAAGATACCTTACCGTTAGCAATCGCCATTGAAATTGACACAAAAGATTATGGTCTTATTCGGCGTCAGTATTTGGTACCTGGTGATGGATTGCTTCAAAAAACAACGGATAAAGCACTAGGTTTAGGCTCGTAATGATAAATTCCAAAAGATTTAATAAACAACAAGGTGTTGCACTAATAACCGTTATGCTTATCGTTGCACTTTGTGCTGTTATTGCCAGTCAAATGACGGCGCGTTTACAGGTACAAATGCAGCGTAGCGCTAATGTTAGCTTTAACCAACAAGCTTATTGGTATGCCATGGGCGCTGAAGCGTTTACCAAAAGAGTATTAATAAAAGTTTTTACAGCAGAGCCAAATGTTACTAACTTAGGCCAAGCTTGGGCTGAAGGTGAAACCACTTTTCCGGTCGATTTCGGTGAAATAACAGGCGAAATAACAGATCTACAAAGCTGCTTAAATTTAAATGCATTACGCGCCCCATATAAAGAAGATCAAGACCAAAGTAATAATAATACGAGGAATCAGGGCGATAATAAGGCCCCTGCTCGTCTTGCCTTTGAAGCGCTATTAATTAACTTACAACTAGAAAATGTTAGTCAATTTGAAGCTGAATCAATGGCGGATGCCCTCACCGATTGGTTAGATGCAGACACAAGTATAAGTAGTGCCGGTGGTGCAGAGGATAATGATTATGCCTCACGTGAGTTTCCTTATCTTGCGGCCAATAATTATTTAGCCAGTGTCAATGAATTAAGAGTTATTGAACATTTTACTCCTGCTGTTATTAATGCAATTAAACCTTATGTTTGTGTTATCCCTGGCAGTGAATTACACAAAGTAAACATTAATACCATTAACAGTAAACACGTTGAATTATTACAAGCGCTTCTTGGCTCAACAGTAGAACAAGCACAAGATGTATTAAGCGCTAGAGGTGAAAAAGGCTTTGATTCACTCGACACTTTTTACAATTTACCTGCCATTGTACAAATTGAAAACTTCAATGATAAAAAAGATAGCTTTGATATCGATAGCGAATATTTCAACCTGAAAGCGAGCGCCAGTTTTAATGAAAGTTATTATGCCATGAACTCCGTAATGAAAATAACCGAGAATAAGTACATCAATGTGCTTAGTCGCACCGTAGGACGAAATTAATGGCCGAAACTTTATATATACGCCTAGGTAGCCAAGCCCAAGATGAAATATCTTGGTTGATATTCAATACGCTAGAGCAAGAAATTATTGCCAGTGGTGTATTAACCCATGCTGAGCAGTTAAGCGCATTAACCGAAAAAGCACAACAACGTATTGTTAAGGTCTTTGTACCCAGCTGTGACGTCTTATTAAAACGTTTAACCGTACCCACTAAGTCACACAGAGCAATGCTTTCTGCTGTGCCTTACATGTTAGAAGATGAGTTAGCACAAGATGTTGATGAGTTATTCTTTGCCTATGCCAATATTACTAATGATAACAGCGAACATAACTGCTTTGTTGCCATTACTCAACGTGCACAAATGTTATTGTGGCAGTCTTGGCTAGATGACGCCGGTATTAATACTAAAAGCATGCTGCCTGATGTATTGGCGATGCCTTATGTTGACGAGCAGTGGAGCGCTATTGCGCTACACCCTGAGCGTGTTTCATCGCAAGCGACTGTAACGGGACAGCGCTTAAGTGGGCAACATAAGCCAACGCAGATTATTATTCGCCAAGGTGCATGGCAAGGCTATGCACTTGATAGTGAAGCGTGGCAATTTACGCTACAAAATAGAATTGCTTTAGCCCAAGCGGCAGAAGACGTCAGTGACAAAAAAAATGCCGCTAAAAATGCGGTTAAAAGTGATGCGCAAAATAGTAGTCAAAGCAATGCTCAAAGCAATACAACGTCAGACAATATCTTAACGATTAATGCTTATTCAGCTTTACCCGCATTTGAATCAATCGATAAGCTTGATGCTAAAGACAGCAAGTCAGCGATTACCATAGTCAATGCAGGAGAAGAGCTACCGTTAGCCTTGTTTGCTCAACAGAGCAGTCAAAAACATAGCCAAGCGAGTACATTCAACTTATTGCAAGGCGAGTTTAAAGTAAAAGAGCGCCGCTCACCGCATATTAATAATTGGCTTTGGGCAGCAGGATTTGCTGTTTGTGCTTTATTGTTAAATGTGGGTTATAAAAGTGCACAGTTATTTCAACTCTCAGCACAACAAGCAGACATTGAAGCGCAAATTATTAAACAATATCAGCAAGCATTCCCTGGGGCTAAACGTGTTCGTATTGGCACAATAAAATCACAGCTTAGCCGAGAGTTATCAAGTTTGGGTAGTGCAACTGAGCAAGTTGGCTTTTTATCGATGTTGGCACAAGTACAACCCGCCTTTGCTAAAGTCCCGAGCTTAAAACCTGAGTCGTTAAAGTTTGACGGTAAAAGACAAGAGCTTAGGTTACAAGCCATTGCTGATGATTATCAGCACTTTGAACAATTTAAAAATGCATTAGCCTTAGCAAACGTTGAGGTAAAACAAGGTGCACAGAATAATCAGGGTGAGCAAGTAACTGGCTCCTTTAGTATTGTTAGCAAGGAAGGCTCGTAATGAATATCGCTTCACTTAAAACATGGTGGCAAGGGCTTAACTTACGTGAGCAACGTTTAGTGATGGGCGTTGGCGCAGTATGTTCACTTTTTTTACTGTATAGCCTCATTTGGCAACCTCTCAATGATAATGTTGCCAATGGCAAAACAAGACTTGAGAGCAGACAAGCGCTACTAACATGGGTAACAGAAAACACAGCACGTTATAAAAGCGCGAAATCAGTCGGTGGTGTAAAGCAAAGCAGTGGTAGTTTATCAAGTATCGTTAATCGCACGGCAGAGCGTCAACAACTGACCATTACACGTATGCAGCCTCAAGGTGAGATTTTACTGGTGTGGCTTGATAGTGTCCCATTTACCCAGTTACTACTCTGGTTAGAGAGCTTAGCGAATAATGAAGGGTTACAAGTGCAAGCTATTGACCTATCGCAAGGTGATAACCAAGGCGAAGTACGAGTGCGTCGTTTACAGCTAGGTAAGCACTAAGCGAGTACTCTTTTTAATTTTACGTGTTCCACTGAGTTAATCAGCAAGAAACAATCAATGAACAACCAAGACTGAGATAATCAATGAGAAATAAGATTGCCATGGGGATTATTTTTTTAATCGCTTATATTGGCTTTTTAATCGCAACATTACCCACTGCCTTTGTATTAAAGCATGTGACCTTACCTAAAAACGTGATGAATAGTATTTATCTATCGGGGGTGAGCGGCAGTGTTTGGCATACTCATATTAACCAAGCGATGATTAACGGTGCACCGATTGATAAAGTGGAAGCACGCGTCAGTTTTTGGTCTTTATTGAGTTTAACACCGAAGCTATCTATTACTTTTGGGGATTCATTTAAAGCAGGTCCTGAGGGTCAGTTTGACTTAGCACTGTCGTCAGATAAAGCGACATTAACAAACCTTAACTTATTAGTCAGTGCTAATGACGTTGCACAGCAACTACCACTGCCTTTACCGATGCTAGCGCAAGGTGATGTTAAGTTAACAGTATCATCAGCAGAAATTGACCTCACTAAAAACAACCAATGTATTAGTGCAACCGGTAATGGCGCGTGGTCGAAAGCCGGTATTACTGCATTAGATAAAACAGTGCCATTAGGTCAACTTAGCGCTGACATTAGCTGTGCAAACGGGGTATTAACCTTAGTGATGTCACCAAAAAATGATTTAGGCTTAACCTTTACCGCATCAGTTGGTCAAAATGGCAAAGCATCTGGCAAGGGATATTTAACACCAGGCCCTAAGTTTCCAGCCGCCCTTAACGACGCCTTACCTTTTTTAGGTACGCCAGATAGCCGTGGCCGCTACCGTTTAGTGTTTTAGTTTTTTCGTTAACTAGTACACAGGTCACCACCTTTGTCATTCCGTAGGTCATTTAATACGGAATCCCATGCATGTGGTTGAATAGTCGGTAGGATGGCGACTGAAGTCGCCCCTACATACGCCCTTACAAAAAACATTGCTAGGCGAAGGTGATCGACATCACCGTAGGGGCGAATTTATTCGCCTAATAATAAGAACTGGCGACTGAAGTCGCCCCTACATTCACCCTACATACGCCCTTACAAAAAACATTGTTAGGCGAAGGTGATCGACATCAACGTAGGGGCGAATTTATTCGCCTAATAATAAGAGCTGGCGATATTCGTCGTCACTCCGTTGCCCTGCCTGTCATTCCGTAGGTTACTTAATACGGAATCTCATGCGTATGGTTGAATAGTACCCAAGCTACTGATTACGCTATATGTAATAAAATATTCTTGTTTTATTTTTAAATATGCGTATATTTTGTTGCTTGAAATTTTAAGTCGCATTTATACCAATTAAACTGCAATTTTCGTTACTTATACGTAATGTTATACGTTAATTGAGTACTACCTGAGCATAAATTGGGAATTAAGCGACTTTAAAATTAAGAATGAAGAATTAATTTATTTATATAAAATGGCGAAAAACAACATGTCCCGAAATCTATCACGGAAGATCCAAATGAGTAATCTTTCACTTAACAACTCACAGTATATCAATTCATCTTTATCGAAATCGCCAAAGAAGGGAGTTAAAAAAGTACTAAAAAATAGCTCAATAATGCTCGCATTATCCCTATTTTTAGCTGGTTGTAACGACAATAATTCAAGTACTGATGATAACGTTCCGACAGAGCCAGTTATTTCTCTAGACACTGAACTTAGAGAAATTATTACTGCACAAAAACTAACAGGCGATCCAAGTACTGACCGCGAGCTACCAAGTATTGACGACCCGCAAGCTCAATTAGGCATGAAATTATTTTATACTAAAAGCTTAGGGGGCGATTTAGATTCCGCTTGTGTTAGTTGTCATCACCCTATGCTAGGCGGTGGTGATGATCTTGCCTTACCTGTCGGTGTAGACGCTGAACAACCTGATTTATTAGGCCCAGGTCGAGTTCACAGTGTTACTGGTGAATATTATTATAGTGGTGCTGCAACAGTGCCAAGAAACTCACCTACAACGTTTAACATTGCTCTTTGGGACAGCTACATGTTTCATGATGGTCGAGTTGAAAGTTTAGGTAAAACTCCGAAAATGAACGGAAACGATGGCTTAGGTATTCGCACGCCTGATACGGCTTTTGGCATAAGTGATAGTAACGCAGCTAATAACTTAGTTGCCGCACAAGCAAGGTTTCCTGTTACTTCAGATGAAGAAATGAAAAACTACACTAACTTTGAAGGCACAACAAATGCAGAAGTGAGAGATAATTTAGCTCAGCGTTTAGGTAATTACGGTAATCCGTTAGGGGGTATGTTAGCCATGAACGAATGGTTAGCAGAGTTTAAAACAGGTTTTGACGATCCCGATGGCACAGCAGAAGAGTTAATTACTTTCAACAATATTGCGCAAGCGATTGGCGAATATGAAAGATCACAAATATTTGTTCAAACCCCTTGGAAAGAATACGTACAAGGAGATGATAACGCGATAAGCGACACCGCAAAACGTGGTGCAAAGCTATTTTTTAATACAGCAGAAAATGGTGGTGCAAACTGTAGTTCATGTCACAGTGGTGACTTTTTCACAGACGAAGACTTCCACGTTATTGGTATGATACAACTTGGCCGAGGTAAAGGTGACGGCGAAGATGGTACAGAAGATTTTGGTCGCTATAGAGAAAGCCTTAATGAAGATGAAAAATATGCTTTTAGAACACCTTCATTACTCAATGTTACCGCGACAGGTCCTTGGGGACACGCTGGTGCGTCAAAAACCCTTAGCCATGCTATTCGTACTCATTTAAATCCACAACAAGCATTAGATGAATACGACTTCTCTCAATTAGATCCAGCTATTCATGCCACAGACAGCGTAATGTATACTCAACGCGCTATTGATAAACTAGTACTAAATCGCGCTGCTGGTATTCCAAGTATTGAAGATATAACACTCACTGATACTGAGGTTGCTGAATTAGTCGCGTTTGTTGAAACACTAACGGATCCTTGTGTTGAAGACAGAGAATGTATGAGCCAATGGATCCTTGACGACAACGAGGCTGATCCTGATGGCTTACGCCTAATTGCTATTGATGGCGAAGGTAATGCTTTATAGCCGAAATAAGTAGGTAAAAGTAGCCAAGGAATGTAGGAGTTAAGCCCAGTCATCCCTTGGTCGCCCTGCCCGTCATTCCGTAGGTCCCTACATAAGCCCTTACAAAAACATTGTTAGGCAAAGGTGATCGACATCACCTTAGGGGCGAATTTATTCGCCCAATAATAAGAACTGGCGACTTAAGTCGCCCCTACATACGCCCTTACAAAAACATTGTTAGGCAAAGGTGAACGACATCAACGTAGGGGCGAATTTATTCGCCTAATAATAAGAACTGGCGACATTCGTCGTCACTCCGCTGCCCTTCCTTTGTCATTCCGTAGGTCACTTGATACGGAATCCCATGCGTGTGGTTGAATAGTCCGTAGGGTAGCGAATTCATCAACTACACAACATAACGTTTGAGATTCAGAATCAAGTTCAGAATGACGGTGTTTGTTCAGAGTGACGAGGCAGTAGTTCAGAATGACAAGGCAAGAGTTCAGGGACGGTGAAATAATAGTTCTGATAAATTATTGTAATAGTATTAGTAAGCTATTAGTTAATGAAAATCGATATTTAGCAATTTAAAATTTGTTTATATTGATTGCAAGCAACCAATATAAACAAAATATTATTCTATTAAGCCATACAGGTCAATATTGTACTTAATGACGCTATTTAACGAGTCGCTTAAGCATTTGCTTAGCCCTATCATTGCCACCATCTGCGGCTTTGGATAAATATTCTTTTATCAAGTTAATATCTCTGTCAACACCAAGACCTTTATCATACAGCATTGCTAACATTAAATTTCCTTCTGATATACCATTAACAGCAGCTTGTGTAAAAAGTCTTTTTGCTATGTCATATTTCTTAATTGATACGTGATATTTACCTAACTCCATTTGAGCAAAGCCACTATTTCCTTCTGCAGCTAAACCATACCAATGAATAGCTTTTTCTAAGTCTTGATATTTCCCAGGCATACGATAAAAGTTGGCTAAATTTACCTGCGCTTCTAAAGAATATTTTTCTGCAGCTTTAGTTATCCACATCAAGCCTTTATCAATATCCTTTTCTACTCCACGCCCTTCCATGTACAAGACCCCTAAATTTGCTTGCGCATAAGGGTCATTATGCTTAGCTGCAAATTGATAATTTGAAACCGCTTTATCTATGCTTTGGGGTAATAAATTACCTGTTTCATATAATCGGCCAATTTTGTACCTTACTGCAGCTTTATTTGAGCTTTCTGCTTTAGCGTACCAAAATAAGGCTTTTTCCTTATTTTTGATAACACCATCACCATGATGATAAGCATAAGCTACATTATATTGATTTGTTGCGTTGCCATCCTCAGCCAACGTTAACTCTTGTGCAAATTGCTCAGGGCTAAATTGGTTTGAGTCAACTTGTTCAGCTAAAAGTGGACATGAAAATATCAACATAATAAGTAAATAATTGAGTTTTTTCACCTTTATCCCTCTTTATTGATTAAGTTAATATTACAAACTTACTAATTTTTGATTAACTGCCAGTCACCCGTTGATAAAGTACCGTCTTCTTCAACGGTGAATAATGCTTTAGGTGTCGGAAAAATGGCTTTATTACGTTCTTCTGGATAAATTAATTGTAATACTGAATCATTAATTACTTTATAAGTACCTTGTACTTCAGCTTCTTGTGTTGTGCCATCTTTTGTGACAATGCGTTTATGACGGTAATGTGTTTCGTCAATAATCTCTACCACAAGCTCCGCTTCAAAAGTGTCAGTTTTACGGTATTGACTATAAGTACCAAAATAGCTTATTTGGGAAATATCAACACCTGTTGCTAGGTCTACGTCTTCTTCAACTCTTGTAATGCCAACGGCACTGTTAGCTTGTTTTGGTGCTTTATTTTCAACAGCTAACTCATTGCTACTGTCATTATTTATAAACTGGTTGTAACCAAGGTAGCATGACAATGCGATGATAAAGATGATTAGTATATTTCTCATTATTCTCTCCAATAAAAATTTTATAAATGACTATTTGTATAACGAATTTACAGCGCTACTATAAATAAAAAAGAGAGCCGAGGCTCTCTTTTTAATTAACTCAATTGTAAGTTAATATTATTGAGTGTTTTGCCAGTTGAAACGACCTGCACTTGTTTGTGCGCCGTCAATCAATGAGCTATCCACTACAGTATTAAAGATGAAGTCAGATACACCGAAATCAACACCGTTATTACCCGCAGAAATATTCAAAGTAATAGTTCTAAAGTCAGCACTAATTACAATTGAACCTGTAGCTGCACTTGCACCATTAGCTGTTGCAAAAGTACCAGCAGTACCAGTATTAGTAAGTACATCAGCTGAACCAATATCTTCAAGACCAAAGATTGCATTCATAGCAGGTAAATCAGCAGCACTTGCTGAAGTAAAGGTCATTTGAGATGTTGAACCATTACCATATGCAGACCAAGTACCCGTTACAGCAGCGTTAATAGCATTACCTAGAGCAGTACCAGTACCACCATCAACAGTTGACGATAAGTCAATTGGGTGTGTGAATGTAATAGCAAATGTTACGTTACCATCAGCATCAGCAAGCGCACCTGCATTATTAACATCTTCATAACCCGTTGTAGCTACTGAGTATGTGAACGTTCCTACACCGTTAACCATTAAGAAACGTGGAGCACGTACATCATAACGATTTTCAGGAGTAACAGTAGTATAGTTGAATGTTTCCCATTTATTACTGTTAGTATCTGAAATACCATCCCATGCTAATACTGCATGATTTTCTTCGCCAGTAGCTGCAGAGTTATCTTCATACAAGAACTCATTATCGTTACCATTAGCGAATAAAGTACTAATAGTACCAGCTTCAGTTGAACTTAAATCAACTGTTAACGTTGTACCATTATCAGTTAATGTACCATTCGTTGTAGTAACACCAACAGAACCTGGGCCCGCGGTAGAATCTTCTGGTGAGTAAACAGTTAAGTTACTTGCTGTAGAGCTTAATGTAATAGCTTCATTGAAAGTAACAATTAATTGAGTACCGTTCCAAAGTGCGCTTGTAACCATTGGTGGCATAGCATCTAAAAGCACAACTTGTGCATTTGTATCTGCGTCTGCAACATTACCTCTGATATCAGCAACTGCATCAGTAAACGCTAAAATAGAGCCGTGATCATCATTTGCAAGGCCAACAACATCAGTTGCATTAAAGATAACTAAGTCAGCTTCAACTGCTACAGTGTTATTATTCGCTAAAAGAACATTAGCATTACCATCAACATCTGATGTTACTGAATTTTCAGCAGTATAACCGTTAATGTAAGCTGCAGTACCAGTATAAATTGGAGCACCTGTAGCTAAAGCAATTTCTTCAGAGAATGCAACACCAATATCTTGACCTACAGTCCAAGATTCAATAGCTTCAGCATCATAAAGAGCTGCAGTAAGTGTTGCGTCATTTGGAGCAAATACACTTAGTGTAGATTCATTACCAGCAGCAGCACTTGGTGTTTCACCAGAACCTAAACGGTCTGACATATCGGCTACTAATTCATCAAACTCAGTACCACGTGCAGGTGCTACATTACTAGTACCTTTTTGAGCTAAGTGACGAGGTTGAATGTAAATTGTTGGGTTACCAGGGATATCACTAACACCAGGGTTAGATGTTTCACCACCGTTACCGTATTGTGCTTGACCACTTGTTGAAACTGTTGCCGTGTAAGTACCAGTATTGTTATAACCATGTAGGTCATAATCATCTTGAATTACAGTAGTAGGCTTAGCTTGGTCTGTAACCGTAACTTTTTCAGTTTTAGTTGTTACATCTAAATCATCAGTGTAATTAATTGTTACTTGAGAGTTATGTGAAACATTATCAACATCTAAAGTAGGATTATTAGATGTAGAAGCAACAGAATCTGAACCAGATGTAGCAGTAGCAGAACCGTCAAACTCAATTGCAATACGTGTTGAAGTATCAACATATGTAGCAGGAATGTAAGTAACTGTTAATACATCACCAGCTAAATAACCTGGAACTGTTAATACATTACCAGATACAGATGTAACAGCTGTAACTGTACCATTAACTGTGTAGCTAGCGATAGCTGCTGGAGTATCACTTAATGTAATAGTAGTACCAGCTAATGTTGCAACATCAGTAGATGAAGTACGAGCAACACTGCCTTGAATAGCACGGAAAACAGATAAACGTTCTGCAGAATCTGCACCGTTAATTTGTTGTATTACGCTATCATTATTATCTTCACGTGAATCGACAAAAGCATTACTGTATGCAGCAAGTAGTGCAGAATCACCATCTTCACCTGATTTATCATCAACGATTTGAGTACCAGTACCAGAACCACCAGTAGTAGGCTCAATGAAGATACATAAGTTAACTCTTAAGTATGATGCTTTACCTGAGTTAGCAGTTGTGAAGTCATCAAATTCAATTTCAGGGTCAAGATTATCGTTAGCAGTAATGCTAAAGAAGTTACCTGCAACATCAGTTGCATCAGCTTTAGGGATAAAGAAAGCAACTTTATCGCCTTCATCTAATGCTTCAGTTAATACAACAGTTAATGATGTAGCATCATCACTTAATGTAGCTGTATCAATTGTTAAGTATGAATCTTCGCCTAATGTAGCTAATACATCATCTGTATTAAATCTATCAGCATCAACTGCTTCATTAAACCAGATAGTAAACGTTTGGTTTACGCCACGGTTAAGTACACCCCACGTTTGGCCACCAGAAGTTTTGGTTTCTTCAATGTAACCAGTAACATTTGTAATGTATGGGTTAACATCATCATTTGATGTGATTATACAAACATTTGTATCACCAAGGTTATTAACAATACCTTCGGCAGTAGTAGAAACACCACCTTGTTCAAATTCTATTGCAGTGTCATCGTTTGCAACTGAAGTGTAACCTTCAACAGCTAGAGTTAAATCAGAATCAGTAGGAAGTGCGTCAAAAGAGAAAACACCACCAGCACCTGTAGTTGTAGTAAATGTTGGAACGCCAACGTTTACGTTACTACCAGCATTTGTACCTGTAGTTGTAATTTTCCAAAAATCAAGAGCAACTGTTACGCCAGCAGGTAAAGCAGCGCCTGTTTTACAGTTACGTAAAACACCTGTTACTTGAGCTGAGAACATAGGTAAGTTAGCAGTATCTGCTTGTGCTAAGAAACCGTCAAACCAAGTGATTTGCTCACCATTATTAGTAGTGTTCTCACCGTTACTACCGTTGTTACCAGAATCAATTTGAATATTCTGAGATGTAACACTAACAGTTGCACTAGCGTATCCGTCAGGGCCTGTAATTGTAACAAGATAGGCGCCTTGATTTTCATTAGCAGAGTTAGAACCATCAACACCTGCAACTGGTACATTAGTGAAGTGATAGTAACCACTTGCATCAGTTACCATTGACTGGCCTGCTATAGAAACTGTAGCACCTAGTACTGGTAAGCCGTTAGTATCTTGAACAGTACCTTGTACCGTACCTGAACCTTGTGCTTGTTCAACTGTATTGCCACCGTTATCTTCAACTACAGACTCTGAAGTTGCAGTATTTGCATCGCCGTCTGAATCACCACATGCTGCTAAGCCTAAACTTAGTACAACTGCGAGTGCTACTTTTGTTTTATAAAATTGAGTTTTATTAACCATTATAGTGTTCCTATCACTTAAATATTACTTTAATACTACATATGCCAACATATGAGTACATTTAAATCGTGTTTTCGGTTTACAACATTATCATGCTTTACGCACAAAAAGTATCTGCCATCATGTTTTTATTGGCAAATATTTTTTGTTGTAGAAACATGTTGTTTATAGTTTTAAACCTGAAACAATATCATGTTGGAATTCTGCTTCAAACTGAATTTTACGCAACAAATCACAAAATACGTAAAACAAAATATCACCTACAACCTACATGTTTCAAAAAGATAGTAACTTTATATTTTTTAATAATCAACACATAAAGTTAATTATTTCTTATATATATACGACAAAATTATTATAAATTGTAATTTGTTGTAATCTTGTAATCAGTTCAGCCTACAGCTAGTTGTGCAGCCTTGCTCTTTTATCATTTGTCAACTCTATAGATTGACTAGATCAACTAACACGCAAGCCTTTAATATCAAGCACTGTACGTATAAACCACTATAAATATTAGTATCAAAACTATTAAACCTTTTTCAAACTAACGAAGTAATCGCTGGGTAATAGTAGGGTAAACAGAATAACAGGAAAAAGTTCCACCTAAGATGTTACCTATTGTTTCGTATGTTACTTTTCTGTTAATTTATTGTTGGTTTTTTTATAGTTTTTTGTGGCGTTATTTTTTACTATTACTTTATTTTTTTGTTGTATTGTTGTGTTGTTATGTGTTGTTGTAAAGAATATTATCGCTGTTTATTTGAGCTTAAATACGTTTGATTGTACTAAGCTTCACTGGCTTTTTACTGGGGTAATTAAGGATGAATGCTAAAGTCAATTCATAATGATAAAGTGCAGAATGACACAGTTCAGAAATTGAATTTTAATAAAAAATAGGCCGTAAAAATATTTATATTCATATTAATAGTAATTTTAACGAATAAATTATGAAGTTTGGCCTATTGTGTTGTTGCTATGCTGGTGTTGTCTTGTTTGTATTTTAGGTCATTGTTTCTAGTCGTGGCTTTCGGGTATTATTTTCCGGATATTAGCTTTCAGTTGTTCACTCTTAATCCTCAACTCTAGATTTAAGCATTTTATAGTACCTATAAAAGTAGGTACTATAAAAAATAAATGCCATAAAAATAATATAACAACGCTTAGCTATATTTCTGTTCTTATTGTTACTTCTTCTATTGTTCTTTTAGCCTTTTCACCATGACTCTTTACCGCTTGTTGATTAGGCTTACTTTTGCTTTAGTAGCAGAGCACCCGTGTTGCTGATTAGCCCATTGGAATTTCTATTTTGGCATTCGGCAATAGTTGTTGATATTTTTGTGCTAAAGCTTGTTTCGCATCTTCGTCGCCATGCACTATTTTTATATGTTGTGGTTTGTGGTGCATGCGCTTAACAAAATTAATCAGGCCATTTTGATCGGCATGGGCAGAATAACTACTAATGGTATGCACCATGGCGTTAATTGTTATTCGGCTACCGTCTATATAAACATACCCTTGTTTATTGGGCTGTGCGAGTGTTGGCCCATATTGCTGAATACTGCGTCCTAAAGTTCCTTGTGTTTGATAGCCAACAAAAAGCACATCAGTAGTGCTGTCGGTTAAAAACGCTTTAAGATAATTTACTATTCTGCCACCACTACACATTCCACTTGCGGCAATAACGATAGCAGGCTTTGCGTTAGTAAAATTTCGTCCTTTGGCTAAATAAGCAATTGTGTCGAGATGCTCTTGATGACTATTAACGGTATAAAGCTGTTCAAAGTTTAATGGATGACGACCAGCGTTAAGTTTACGTTTAGCTTCGTTGTCCCATAAGGTTTTAAAGTTGCGGTATTGCTCGGTAAATTTTGCTGCCATGGGTGAGTCGACAATAATGTCGATATTTTGCCACATTGTTGCAAGCTGATCGGCTTGATCTGTTTGCTGTTTTTTTTGTTGATTATTTTTTGAGACGGCTGTTTGATTGGCTTTTTGTTGTTTAGCTCTTTGATGTTGGGCTCTTTGTTGTTGAAAGATGATACTTTCTAGTTCGTATAAGAGTTCTTGTGTTCTACCAATGCTAAACGCAGGAATAAGTACTACGCCATTGTCAGCCACCGCTTTTTCAATAATATGTTGTAATTGTTGAGTGCGCTCTTTTCTACGTTGATGATTTTTATCGCCATAGGTAGATTCTATAATTAAGGTATCAGCGCGATAAGGACTTTTAGGTGCTGGTAACAATGGAGCATAAGGCGCACCGAGATCACCAGAGAATACGATGCGATGTTTGGTGCTTTTATGATGGTTACTTTTATTCGTGTTGTTTTGGGTACTGGCTATTTCTACCTCTATATAAGCAGAGCCTAAAATGTGCCCTGCCATTTGAAATTTAATTTTAGCCGTTGTAGCGTCTTTAATCGCTGCTGCTTTATTCTCTGCTGCTTTACTCGCTGATTTTTCATTAGCTGGTTTTGTATTCGTTATGTTGATTGCTTGCCATTGTTTGTAGTCTACGGGGATAAGTTGGTTTTTTAATAATTTTAAGCAGGCATCAATAATCGATTTATTGCGAGTAACACCAACTTTTAACGCGTCTTCAATCACTAAAGGTAATAATTGGGCAGTCGCTTTTGTGGCGTATATTGGCCCGCGAAATCCTGCTGCGAGTAGATAAGGAATTCGGCCAACGTGATCGATGTGGCAATGGGTGACAATTAATGCTCGTACAGTGCTGATGTCAAAATCGATAGTGAGCTGTGCTGCGTTACTTACTTCGTCATTGGTGTCATGGTTATTGTCAGCACTGGTTTTTCCGCCATCTTTTTCTGCACCTTGAAATAGACCGCAGTCGATTAGGATTGAGTTCTGGTTGTTGATATGAAGTTGATGACATGAGCCAGTAACACCATTTACCGCCCCGTGATGTTGAATATTCATAAATAATCCTTTGTTTATGCTTTTTTCGAGTATAGCTGAGATTTGGCATATTTACCGTCTTGGATGGTTGTCATTCTGAACAGCCACACGTGTGGGATTCCGTATTAAGTGATCAACGGAATGACGAAGGAAGGGCAGCGGAGTGACGATGAATGTCGCCTGTTCTTATTATTAGGCGAATAAATTCGCCCCTACGGTGATGATAATCAAACCTTTTGTGGGGCTTATTTTTTATCTGGCGAATAAATTCGCCCCTACGGTGATGTTGTTCACCTTCGCCTAACAATGTTTTTGTTAGTGCACATGTAGGGTGAATGTAGGGGCGACTTCAGTCGCCTGTTCTTATTATTAGGCGAATAAATTATTCAATAAACTTATGCCAAAGCGCCGTTACTTGTTCTTTTTCTGGAATCAAAGATTTATCGATGAGCAAGTTTTCATTACGTAGCGTGGCTACATGGCCCAAATGTCTTAGCTGTTGATAGTTACTGGTTAAGGTGTTTTGCTCGGCACTGGTTAATATTTCGAGTTTTGTTAGTAACTTAAAAATACCTAAATTGTCGCAACGCTCTGTTAAGTTTTGATGTTCACAACTATGTGCTAAGACTAAATATTGCGCGATAAATTCAATATCGACTAAACCGCCTACCCCTTGTTTAATATCAAAATGGGTTTCGTCAGACTTATCAAGGTGATTACGCATTTTTTCACGCATCGCTTTTACGTCTTCTTTTAACTTGGCTTTATCTCTGCTTTTATTTAGCACTTGTTCACGAATTGTTTTAAACGTATCAATAATAGGCTTGTTGCCATAAACAACACGCGCTCGTACAAGTGCTTGATGTTCCCATGTCCATGCTTCTTCTTGCTGATATTTACCAAAATTGTTGATATGGATAACTAGCATTCCCGCGTTACCCGACGGACGTAAACGCATATCTAGTTCATATAAAATACCGCTGTTCATGCGGGTGTTAAAAATATGCATAATACGCTGGGCAAATTTCACATAAAACTGACTCGATGAAACAACTTTATTCCCGCCAGCTAAACCAGTGGTTTCTTCACCTTCTGGGCTGTGATGTACAAAAACCAAATCTAGGTCTGAGCCATAACTCAGCTCTTTACCACCTGTTTTTCCGTAAGCGATAACACCGAAGCCTTTATTTTCGCTATCAACGGTTGATAAAGGTACACCAAAACGATTGGCTACTTGTTGCCAGGCAATATTTATTACTTCGTTAAGGATTGCTTCGGCTAATGCGGTTAAATGATCGCTAACCGTCATCACATCTAATACCCCAGCAATATCAGCTGCGGCAATACGTAATTGTTGTGCTTGTTTGAAAAGACGTAGGCCGTCCATTTGCGCTTCAAGATCTTCTTCTGGAATACGCAACATACTTTCTCTTAACTCAACGCCGTAAGTCGATAATTGCGGTGGATTATGAAGCAAGGTTGGGTCAATTAATTCATCTAATAAAATAGGATATTTAGCAATATAGTCAGTTACCCAACTACTGGCTTGGCATAAATGTATTAATTGTTTTAAAGCGCCCTCGTTTTCAAATAATAATTCTAAATAAGCGGTCCGAGTTACTATTCTTTTAAATACGTGCAAAACTCGTTCAAGTACAAATTCGGCTTGCTTGGCTTGTTTTATGTGACAAATAAGTAAAGGAATGAGTTTGTCTAATACTTGTCGGCCCCGGCTGCCAATGCTGCGCTTGCTTACATCATCTCTAAAGTCTGATAGTAAACGCCAAATGGCTTCACTATTCCATATAACCGAATCTTGAGTTGTGTGTTCTTGTTCAACCCAGGCGATAGATTCTTCATCACTCCAACGACTGTTCCAAAGTACACTCCAATGTTGGTCTTCGGCCTGATGGTTAGGGCTTTCAACACCAATTAATTGCTCGAACGTTGCATGCACATCATCCATATGCGCTTGTAGAACGAGCATAAAGGCTTGCCAAGCATCAAAATTAAGAATAGTGATCAATCGTTGTTTGTCTAAATCATTATCAGGTAGTGTTTGAGTTTGTTTGTCGGCTAAAGCTTGTAAAATATTTTCAACACGGCGTAAAAAACAATAAGCATTTTGTAATACTCTTTTATCGTCTTCTTCGAGCTCGCCAGCAATAACCAGCTGAGGTAAAACGGTGAGTAAATTGCGTTGCTGTAATTCTTCAACTCTGCCACCACGAATAAGTTGAAATACTTGGACGATAAATTCAATTTCTCGAATACCACCGGCCCCAAGTTTAATATTATTGACCAATTGTTTGCGACGAACCTCTTGGGAAATCATGCTTTTCATTTTACGCAAACTATCAATAACACTAAAATCGATATAACGGCGATAAACAAAAGGTTTTAACATGGTGGTTAATTGTTGGTGATAGTCTTCCTCTTGAGTTGGCGACGTTGCTAAATGAGGGATAACACGCGCTTTTAGCATGGCGTAACGTTCCCAGTCTCGGCCTTGCTCTTGGTAGTAATCTTCCATAGCATTGAATGTTAATACCAGTGGACCACTATCGCCAAAAGGTCTTAATCGCATATCAACCCGATAGACAAAACCGTCTGCGGTTTGTTGATGAAGAGCGGCAATTAATTTTTGCGCTAAACGGGTAAAAAACTGTTGGTTGTCTAAGCTACGTCGGCAGCCCTTGGTTTCTCCGCTATAAGGATAAACAAAAATTAAGTCGATGTCAGACGAGAAGTTAAGCTCTTTTCCGCCCAGTTTGCCCATACCATAAACAAGTAACTGTTGAGGTTGGTCGTCATTACTGGTTGGTACGCCCCACTTTTCTTGGCAAAATTCGGTTAACCAATGCAAACTTGTTTGAATAAGAGCATCTGCCAGTAACGACAATCTTTCTAACGATTTTTCAAGATCAATGTTTAGTACTAAGTCTGCAACAGCAATATTAACCATTTGCTGTAATCGAAAGTTTCTTAAAATCTTATGTAGTTGCTCTTCACTTTTACAGTCTACTAATAAATCTTGCAGTAACGTTTCGTAGGCTGGTGTGGTGGTAAGGTAAACACTTTTACTTACAAATAATTCGAACACTAATTCAGGCGCTTGCAATGCACTTGCTAATATAAAGTCGCTTAAGGTAATTGCGATTTTAAAGTGTTCAAGCTGCTGTTGTGTTAGTATTTGATAACTGTCAGCGTGCTGCTGGCTAAACTGCTGCCAACTTTTATGTTGCTGCTGTTCAAGTAACTTATTATCATTAAGTTGAGACAAGGTGAGAAGTGACAAAAGTGTTCCTTTTTATTTAGTTAAGTTAAGATAAACAACCAAGACAATAGACATAATATGTCGTTAGTGCTATTAATACGACATTAACTATTAACTTAAGAATAACATAGCACTTTATGGAGATGATGGCAGTAATGCAAAAGCTAATATACTCTTTTCCTCAGCAGTTTTTTAAAAATATGTGTACTAAATCAATATTTATAGTCACTATTTTATTCTTGTCTGCTTGTGGAGATCCAATTAAAGAACAAGCTTTACAACAATTGCCTATTACCGAGCAACGTGTTGCACAGTTGGGCGATGCCCTAGCAAGTGGCCAAGTTCGTAATGCCGTTTTAATTCAGCAATATGCACAGAAGGTGTTGGCGATAAAGCCAAACTTATCGACATTAATTAATGAATTTAAAAAAGATGCCACGGTACAAGGGCCAATGTACTTATCCTTACTTGATCGGGTTAATACAACAAAAAATAATCCGCAAATGTTTGCGTCAAGCCAAGCACTTTATGATGAATTACTTAATATTTATCAAGCAGCTGATCCTACTTTATTTTCTGAAGCATTAAGTGATCCACTCAATGTTTTAGCTGATATGTCTGATGGACAACTACCGCGTGTTAATTCGTTGTCGAAAGCACAAAGCCAAAGTGCCAATAATG
Source organism: Colwellia sp. 20A7 (assembly GCF_009832865.1). Taxonomy (NCBI): domain Bacteria; kingdom Pseudomonadati; phylum Pseudomonadota; class Gammaproteobacteria; order Alteromonadales; family Colwelliaceae; genus Colwellia; species Colwellia sp. 20A7. The sequence continues at coordinate 3,634,637 of NZ_CP047130.1, forward strand.
CACAAGATTTTGGTACCGGTGAACAGCTAATTGGTAACCCAAGTTATGGTAGTTGGCAAACAGGCAGTAATGGCATGTCGTTTTGGGCATGGTATGGCATGTATTCAATGATGGGTGATTTACTTGGTCGTCGTACTTCGTACAATGACTGGGGCAGAAGTCGTAATTACAGCTATTACAATGATTATGGTAGAACCCGTTATAGCTCGCCTAGCCAGTTAAATAATCAAACTAAACTTGATGAACGTACTAAAAAGTCATTTGCTAGCAAGGGACAAAAATACTCAAGTCCTTATAGTAAAAACCGTACTGGCTCTTCGAGCTTATCAAGTAAGAGTAAAACCGCACAAACTAGCGCTAATCGCTTTCGCAGTAATACTGCTAAAAAAAGCAGCTTTGCCAGTAAAAGTAGCTATTCAAACAAAAGCAAAAGCTCAAGTTTTAGAAATTCAAATACCAACACTTCACGCAGTTTTCGACGTGGCAAGTAACCAGTAATAGGAACCAAATATATTATGAATACATTAATTGAGCTTGTTGGTGTAAATCAAGAACTACTCATTTATTTAGCTATAGATATCACGATTGCCATTGCGCTTTTAGGTGCTATGCGCTTTTTATTAGGATTAACGAGCAAAGTTAATACCACTGAAGAATTAGCCCATAAAGATAATTTTGCTTTTGGTGTAAGTGTTGCGGGTAGTATTTTAGCGTTAGGTATTGTGCTAACTGGCGCAATCACTGGTGAAAATGCCCCAAGTTACTTGATGGAAATAATAGGCATGCTTGCCTACGGTACTTATGGTTTAGTTTTAATTAAAGTTGGCCGAATTGTTCAAGACAAAATTGCATTACAACATTTAAATAAAACTGAGTTAATAAAAGAGCAAAACCTTAGCATTGGTATTATTGATGCAGCAGGTGCTATTGCAACAGCAATTATTATTCGCTCGGTACTGCTTTGGGTGGACGGTTTAAGTATAGCTACCTTTATCGCCATTACTAGTGGCTTCATTGTTGCTCAAGCGGTGCTGGTATTAGTGACGCGTATTCGCGAAGGTAAATATGCTAAAAACAATCAAGAAGATTGTTTGCAAGAAGCGTTAAGTGAAGGTCAATTAGCACTTGCGATACGCTATAGTGGTCAAGTTATTAGTACAGCGCTTGCGGTTACAGCTGCTAGCCACTTCCTTATTTACAGTCCGGACACCTTGATAGTAAACCTGCTTGGCTGGTTAGTATTCGGGCTTATTATGACGGTATTAGTATCGCTGTTAACATCGCTCGCAAAACGCATTGTATTATGGGGTATTAATTTAGTAGAAGAAGTTGATCAACAACATAATATTGGTGTTGCTAGTATTGAAATGGCTACCAGTATTTCTATTGCCTTAATTTTAACGGCGTTAATGGCTTAGTTAGTTATCTGTACTAACTTATGAATGCTAAAGAGCCTTGACGTGTTAGTTAGTTAACACTGTAAGTAGCGAGTATTTTAATCACAAGTACTCGCTACTTTTTCGTTGTGAACTCACCTTTATTCTCATTTATTTTACTGAATTTTCTTATATGCTTTCAAAAGACTCACGCCTGCTTGACGATATACTACTGATTTTAACTATGGCTATTCTCGCTGGCTGTGGATTAATTTATGAATACCTTCTTTCTCACTATGCCGGTAGAGTGCTTGGTGTAATGGAGAGCACTATTTATACTATGATTGGTTTAATGATAGTGTCGATGGGTTTAGGTGCCTTTGCTGCGCGTAAGGTACGTTGTGCGTTTAATGGCTTTGTTTATTTAGAATTAATTATCGCCTTACTTGGCTCAAGCGCTATTTTATTTATCGGCGGGTTAATCGCCGTTACCCAAACGTTACCCCATCTTATTGCCGATATGTTCGCCCTACCGCCTGATATGTTACCGCAAGGTGGCCTTTTTAATACTCTAAGCTTCCTCGCTATTAAAAGTCCTTATTTTTTTGGTGTTGTTATAGGCTTTTTCATTGGTATGGAAATTCCATTAATTGCCCGCATACGTGAGCAAATTCATGGTCAACACCTTGCTAATAATCTAGGTACTATTTATGGCGCTGATTATATTGGTGCTGGTTTAGGTGCTGCTATTTGGGTTTTATTTCTATTGAGTATTGATATAAGTAAAGCTGCTGCTTTAACGGCTAGTTTAAACTTAATTGCGGGTGCATTTTTTATTATGCGCTATTGGCGACACTTACATTGGCCAAAAATGTTTGTTGTGGGTCATGTGTTTTTAGCTTTGCTTATCGTTGTGATGTTTAATTATGGTAATCAATGGCTCAACCAAATGAATAGCCTACTCTATTTAGATAAAGTTGTTCATGTACAAAAAACAAATTATCAACAGCTTACTTTTACTGAACGAGAAATGGGATTAAATACCACAGATTCAGCGTTAGGTAACACACAAAGTACAATTATTAACTTTTATATTAATGGCCGTTTGCAGTTTTCTTCTATTGATGAACATATCTATCACGACTATTTAGTTGCGCCTGTTTTAGCAGGCTCAGCGCGCCATGATAATATTTTAATTATTGGTGGTGGCGATGGTTTAGCGTTACGCGATGTACTGAAATATTCCCCGAAGAATGTCACCTTGATTGATTTAGATAGTGAACTAATTGATATATTTCAAAACCCAGAAGATCACTTAAATGCAGACTTGGCGCGAAAAATAGCTTATTTGAATAAAAGTAGTTTACAAGATGAGCGCGTAACTGTTTTACGCAGTGATGCCTTTCTGACCATTAATACCTTACTTAAATCTGGTCAAATATTCGATGCTATTATTGTAGATTTGCCTGATCCTAGCCATCCTGATTTAAATAAGCTCTATACCGTTAATTTTTATGCTCGATTAAAACAATTACTTTCGGGTGATGGCATAATCGCGATCCAATCTACAAGTCCGTATCATGCAAAAGAATCCTTTATTTCTATAGGTAAAACCTTAAAAGCAGCCGACTATAATCATGTACAGCAATATCATGATAACGTACCAAGCTTTGGCGAATGGGGTTGGACTATTGCAACCAAAATGGGAGCGAGCCCTTTAGCGCGACTTAATAAGTTGGATAAACTACCGGTAGAGCATACTTGGCTTAATTTAGAAATATTGAAAGCGGCCTTTATTTTTCCAAATGACTTCTATAAAAATGAAGAGAATATTGATATAAACACTCTAGGCAGCCACACCTTATATCAGCTTCATCAAAAAGCCTGGACTAATCAACAAGGTGTTCAGTAATGGATAGTACTTAGATTAATGTTTAAGTTAATGCTCAGGTAATGTTTAAGTATCGACCTAGAGATTAAAAAGTAAGTTAAGTAAAAAATTATTAATAGTAAATAAAATAACTTGACATAATATGTCAAAGTGATAAATTAAACCTCGTTGACATAATATGTCAACCGAAAGAAAATAAATTGAGGATAGGAAATACATGAATATTCATACTATAGCCGATCATTTAAATGGTTTAGGCGACAACTCAGAAACTGGAATGAACTTTGATTGTCAACCAATTTCAGGTGAAGTCGATGTACTACAGATTACTATTTTAGGTAGAGAAGAGTTACCAATTTTTGTTTCAGTAACTGATGACCAAGTATTATGCATTAGCTACCTTTGGGGCGTTGATGAAGTAAAACCTGATAGCATTCCAGCAATGCATGAGAGTATGTTAGAAATGAACATTCCTATGCCATTGTCATCTTTTTCGAAAATAGGTGATAAATATGTGGTTTTTGGCGCGCTTTCTATCGGCTCAAGTTTTAACGATATAGAACACGAATTGGCGGTATTAAGTAATAACGCTGTTGAAGTTATTGATGATATGAGTGACTACCTACTTTAACCAACTATTGAAGTTGATATTAATTGTAGAGTTACCTTATTTAGGAGAGAAAAAATGAGTATATTTAAAAAAATTATGACCGCAATTCGTGGTGGCGCTTCAGAAGCTGGTGAAGCAATTATTGATGCGAATGCAACCCGTATTTTTGAACAAGAAATTCGTGATGCTGAAAATCATTTAACGAAAGCTAAACGTGATTTAACGGGTGTTATGGCTGAACAAATGGCAGCACAACGTGAAGTAACACGTTTAGAAAAAGAAATTACTGAGCATGAAGGTTATGTAGCTCAAGCACTAGAAAAAGGTGATGAAACATTAGCATTAGCCGTTGCTGAAAAAATCTCAACCTTAGAAAGTGATTTAACAGCACAACAACAAGCACATGACAGCTTTGCGGGTAATGCTGAAAGATTAAAAGAATTAGTTAAGAAAAGTGAACGTCAAGTAAATGAGCATAAGCGCCAATTGTCTATGGTGAAAACCACAGAAAGTGTGCAAAAAGCAACGTCTGCTATTACTGATAACTTTTCGTCAAGTAATTCTAAACTGTTAAGTGCTAAAGATTCTTTAGAGCGTATTAAAGCTAAACAGCAGAAATTTGATGATAAAATGAAAGCTGCTGAAGTACTTGAATCAGAAGATTCTGACACATCATTAGCTGCACAACTTAAAGCTGCAGGTATTGGTTCACAAAATAGCAGTGCTAATTCGGTATTAGACCGCATTAAAGCGAAGCAAAAATAGTAATAAACAATACGTTTATAACAGCGAGTAACGATTAAATACGTTACTCGCTGTTTTGTTATTGTGGCTTTAAATATTGAAGACAATGTTTGAATAAATAGTTAAAGCCATTATTTAACAAGTGATGACTCAACTGATAATGATTTTAAAAGTAGTTATTTAAAAGTAATAATTGAGAAGGTAATATTTGATGAGTTTTTTAAAAAAAATATTCAATAAAGACAAACCCGTACAACGTAAACTAACTCACGTAGATCAATTATTAGTTGGTGATATTATTGTATTAACGGATAGTTTTGCGTTACCTGAGACCTTACGCAATCAACAACTACAAGTAACAGCGGTAAACAGTTACGAATATGAAAATAATATTCAAACAGAATGGACCTTACAGGGAAACGATGATCTACTATTATTTTTGTCTTTAGATGTTGATGACGCGACTGAATTAAAGTTCGCCCTAAAGATTTTACCTGAAGATGTTGAAACATTATTTAATTTAGACGAATTTTCTGAAATTTTTGATGAGCCAGGTGAAGCTTTTTTAACGAAAAAAGCAGATAATAACTTAACAACCAACTGGAGTAGCGAGCAGTATCAACAAAGCACCTTCGCCAAAGTAGGTTATTTTCATCGTAAAGATCATCGTAGCGAAAATATTAGTGAGTATGAAGGTAAAGATAGCGGTGAACAATTTGAGTTTTACGCACTTTACAATGAAGACCAAAGTAAAGGTGTTGATGTTGAAGTTTGGCAAGATGGTGATACCGATGTTTTTCTCACTATTTACCGTCCTTTAACTGACATTATAGATATGTACCCTGCAAGTTAATACGATAGTAATTGATGTAAGTAGAGACTCTTATGACAAATAAAATGCCTGAAAAATGGCAATCATCAATAAAGGCAATAAAAGCAGTTCAAGTCGCTTTTGACATGGATGAAAAAATACAATTGTCCATTAGAAAGCAAGCGCTTGATGCTGGTTTAAGCCCGTCTGATCAAATTCGTGATATTTTAGGACTTTCTATTAATAAACGCCCTAAGCGCCCTCGCCTTACGGTTAGTTTAGCGCCTGAAGATTATCAAGTGTTAGCTGAAAAATACGACCTAAAAGCGGAACAACAACTAGAGATAAAAAGAAAGTTGATGGATGAACTGATTCAACACGTAAAGTTAAGTGATAATCCGTAAGTTCAACAGCTAGACAGCATAACGAGTGGGATTCTGAATCAAGTTCAGAATGACGACTGAAGTCGCCCCTACATACGCCCTAACAAAAACATTGTTAGGCGAAGGTGAACAACATCACCGTAGGGGCGAATTTATTCGCCTAATAATAGGAACAGGCGACTGAAGTCGAACCTACATTCACCCTACATATGCACTAACAAAAACATTGTTAGGCGAAGGTGATCAACATCACCGTAGGGGCGAATTTATTCGCCTAATAATAAGAACAGGCGACTGAAGTCGAACCTACATTCACCCTACATACGCCCTAACAAAAAACATTGTTAGGCGAAGGTGAACGACCTCACCGTAGGGGCGAATTTATTCGCCTAACAATAGGAACAGGCGACTGAAGTCGAACCTACATTCACCCTACATATGCACTAACAAAAACATTGTTAGGCGAAGGTGATCAACATCACCGTAGGGGCGAATTTATTCGCCTAATAATAAGAACAGGCGACTGAAGTCGAACCTACATTCACCCTACATACGCCCTAACAAAAAACATTGTTAGGCGAAGGTGAACGACCTCACCGTAGGGGCGAATTTATTCGCCGAATAATAGGAACAGGCGACTGAAGTCGCCCCTACATACGCCCTAACAAAAAACATTGTTAGGCGAAGGTGACCGACATCACCGTAGGTCACTTAATACGGAATCCCATGCGTATGGTTGTTCAGTGTGATGCATAGTTTTCAGGGTGAAAAATATTACTTCTAAAGACAAAAAACCTACTATTACTTAGGTTTGTTTATTTTATCGTAATATAAAGCATACCCACGTGCAGCTTTGCTTATATCAGAAGGTTGCATTGACACAATATTTAACAATTGTTTTGCTAAGGTAAATAACGCTTCTTTATCACCCTTCACTAATTCAATTTCAATCTCGTTAATCACGAAACTAGGTTGCTCTGGTGTAGTCAAAATATCACCACTGTCTAAGGCTAATTCAATAATATTTTCATCTTGAGAAATAAGCCAAGTGTGTCGTGAGAAGTTAGTTGAGAATAGTACCTGTAAACTCTGTTGTAATGCCAGAACATCGACATTTTCAGGCCAGATATGAGATGGAAACAATGCTAGGTTTACTATTCTGCTTTCAATATCAACATTATATTCTGGTCGTTGATGCAAGCCATCTTTAACTATCCCAGCGGTTTTAATGGTTTGTTCATGTTTAGAGCCCTTCGTTCGAATTCTCAAACCAAAGTCCATTTTTCTTAAATCTAAAGTATCATTATCATAGTAATCATTGATGAGTTGATTTTGATTTGTTTCAAAAGTAATGTTTTTAGTATTAAGCATATCGGTTATAGCGGTAACAATTTCACTATTGTCTTTATACTTACTTGATAGCTGGTATTTTAATTCTATTTCTGTTGTCATTTTCTCAAACTTTTATTTTGTTCAATACTCAATAGAATACACTTTGTTTATCAAGAGACCAAAGGATTCTTAATCTTAACTTGATATAAATACGCCAAACACATAATATCTACTTTTCAATGATTTAATTTTACTTAATGGCTGCTCAATGAACTCTCCTATACTACATTTAAAAAAACTAATTAAGCATAATACTATTAGTTTTATCATGGCTTTTCTTGCTGTTTTTTCAGCTCAAGCACAAGAAAATCAACAAGGTTATATTATTGATGACTTAAGCATTTTTATGCATGCAGGCCCTGGTACTAACTATCGTATTTTAGGTTCAATAAATGCAGGGGCTCAACTAAAAACAACCGGTAACACCTCGAACGATTATAGTGAAATAATTGATGACAAAGATAGAGTGACTTGGGTGGAAACGAAATATATTACTCGCCAACCTGGATTAAGTTTTGTTGTTACAGATATCAAAGAAAAACTAGTAAATGGTAATGACTACACTGCTCAACTTGATGGTGAGGTTAATGAATTAAAAAGTAGTATTGATTTAATTAACGAAGAAAAAAATCAGTTACAGACGGAACTTAAACAAGTAAAAACTGAGCTAGTAAAAACACAAAACAAATTAAAAGGCCAAGACACAGCCATTAAGAAAGAATGGTTTTTTAACGGCGCTATTGTTCTAGGTTTGGGCTTAATTTTAGGTCTTGTGTTACCTAAACTATTTACTCGTCGCAGAGCTTCAATGGATAACTGGGGATAAGACTTAATTCATATAGACTTAGTTTATATACTAAGTCTATAAAGCACTAGCTTATCAAGACTTACAAAGTTACTAAAAAATGGTAAATAATCACGGATGATATTACACATAAAGTAGAGATCTGCTCTCTATTACTCGATAATAATCACTAATTAAGAATCGAACTAGTTAATGAAAACAACCAAGACTTTCGCACCAAACTGGTATAACACTTATGCCATACATTTTTTTCGCTTAATTCTGAAGCATATATTACCTGCTTCTTGGTTTCGCTCGGCCCTACCAAAAATTGAAGAACGCACAGCTGTTGATGGCTTTTTCAAGTTAGAAATTGTTAGTCATTGTTGGGGCTATTCCAACATGCTTGCTTATCAATTGAGTTCTTTTGTTAATTATCCACCAACAAAATGTGCATTAACCGTTACTATTTTTTATGCTAAGGAAGACACTAAATGCCAAGCGGTTTTAGACTTTTTTGGTCAAAAAAATGTAGATAATGTAACGTGGAATTTTCAAGCCCTTTCTAAAGAGAAGTTATTTAGACGTGCTATCGGCCGAAATATGGTAGCGCGCTCTACCGATGCCGATTGGTTATGGTTTACTGACTGCGATATTATTTTTCATGAAAATTGTTTAGATTCGTTAGCTGAACAGCTACAAGGAAAACAAGAAGCCTTATACTATCCAAAACAAGAACGTACTACTGAAATGCTAGCACAGGATGATCCTATGTTACGTAAAGACAGTGAACCACAACTGGTTAATATTGATACCGCAGGTTTTAGCTTACATTCGCGCGATAAAGCAAAAGGCGCTTTTCAAATAGTTCATGGCGATGTAGCTCGTGCTATTGGTTACTGTGACGGTTTATCAATTTATCAAACCCTGTCTGAGCATTGGTGTAAATGTTATGAAGACAGAGAATTTCGTTGGTTACTTGGCTCGGAAGGTGTGCCACTTGATGTAGATGGCGTTTATCAAATTAGACATGTTTATAAAGGTAGATATAAAGAAAATACTTTTCGGTCAAAGTTGCGAAGTAAGATTAGGCGTATGCAAGAGTAAACAAGCGCAATTTCACTTACAATATACATATACCTGAGACTAGATATAGATAGGTATAAACAAAGAGCAATTGAGAGTTTTCAATAATCGTTATGACTAATTATTTTTTTATATCATCACCTTTACATTTTTTCATTGCGACTAATTTAGCTATTTCGCATAAAGGTGATCGCAATATTGCTATCTTCATTAGTAAGAACGAAGAAACAGCACAGCAGTATTCAAAAGCGACTCGACATTGCACCGACATTTTCCAACAAACTTATGAGCTATCGGTTGACGATGAGCAAGCAAAATTTTCTAAGCGAAAAGTACGCTTTGCTCAGTTAAAAGCGTTAATATCGTCAACAACACCTGACCGAATATTTACCGGTAGCGATAGAAGAATGGAATTTCAATTTGCTATGCATCAATCAAGAAAGTTAAATGCTGAGGTGGAAGGCGTTTATATTGATGATGGTACGGTAAGTTATCTTGGCCATAAATCTATCAATAGCATAGTGCATCAATATATAGACCCTACGCTAAAAAAACTCGTTTATGGTTTATGGTGGAAAAATGCATTAACTACAGGTAGCTCAAGTTGGATTTCAAAAGCTTATCTAGCGGTTCCTGAAGAGGCTCACCCGTTATTAAAAACGAAAGAGCTTATAGCACTTGATCAAGATATTTTTTCAAGTCAGGCTTTTCTAGATGTTAATGAGTTTTTAATTCAAAAGTACGACACATTAAATACAATAAACTTCAATGAAATAAAAGCGGTTCTATGTTTGCCTAATGAATCATTTTATTTAAAAAACCCTCAGTTTTTACAACAAATAAAAAATACCATTCTTAAACATTTTCAACCACAGGACATTGCGATAAAAGCACATCCTAAAAGTAAAGATATGGCGTTATTAACACAGATGTTTCCTGAGAGTATTGCCTTACCGAATACATTAGGAATGGAACTTCTTTTACCTAAGCTGTCTAACGACACATCGATTATTGGTGATGTATCAACAGCACTGTTAACCGCAAAGTGGCTTAAGCCCAAAGTAACGGTGCAAGCGTTTGAAGTGAATAGTGATATGTCAAAACAGTTGAAAAATTTATTCCATAGCTTAGGAATAACGTTTCTGTCGCTTGAGCCTGTTTAACGCTTTTTTGTTAAAGAAGTTTTCACTAAAAGCTTTTACTAAAAAGTTTTCACTAAAAATTCCAAAGGAATTAGTAAATGTTTAAAATTTTAGATTGTACCTTACGTGATGGCGGATACTATAATCATTGGGATTTTTCACCTGATGTTGTTCAAGCTTATATTCTTGCGATGGTCGCTGCCAAAATCGACTATGTTGAGTTAGGGTTGAGAAATTTTGCCCAACCGGGTTTCCTTGGCGCTTTTGCTTATACTTCTGAGGATTTCCTTAATCGCTTAGATTTACCTGATGGCCCAACTTATGGCGTAATGATAGACGCTAAAACTATTTTAAATGCCAACCTGTCAGTTGAAGATGCTATTGACGCCCTATTTGTTGACTGTGCTAAAAGTAAAGTCGACTTAGTTCGTATTGCTGCACATTTTCATGAAGTAGAACACTCAGAGCCTATTGTTAAAGCGCTTAAAGATAAAGGCTATATTGTTGGCTATAACTTAATGCAAGCGGGTGGCAAGCCTTCTTCATTGATCGCTGAAAAAGCAAAAATAGCACAAAGCTGGGCGGGTTTAGATGTTTTATATTTTGCCGACTCATTAGGCAATATGGATGGCAACGAAGTTAAACGTATCGTGTCAGCCTTAAGAGAACATTGGCAAGGTGAATTAGGTATTCATACGCATAATAATATGGCAAAAGCGCTCGACAATTGTTTAACCGCACGCAGTGTTGGTGTTAAATGGTTAGATAGTACAATTACCGGTATGGGTCGTGGTGCAGGTAATGCACAAACAGAAAACTTATTAGCTGTAGTTTCTCAAGAAGATAATAATTATGTTGCTGGTCCCGTTTATGAGTTAGCCATTCGTCATTTTGAAAAAATGCAAAAAAAATGTGGCTGGGGTAGTAATTTATTGTACTTTTTAGGTGCTCAAAATAACTTACATCCAACTTATATTCAAAACCTATTGTCTGATAGCCATTTTGGTACTGATGAAGTTATTGGCGCGATTGAGTATTTAAGCCAACAAGAAAATAAATCTTCTTATGTGAGCGATGTTTATCGTTCAGCTCTATCTTTCTCTGGAGAGAAAAAGCCGGTCAGCGGTACATCTGAGTTATGTAATATAGCGACCAATAAAGAAGTATTAATTATTGCCAATGGCCCTGGTTTACATAAATATTTGCCTGATGTCATTGCTTATATTCAGAAGAAAAATCCTATTGTAATCGCGATTAACGTCATTACTGAATTAAGTGATTTTGTTGATTATTATTGTTTATCTCACAACAACAAATTTCTTTCTGAGTCAGCAAGCTATAATACGCTAGTAAAGCCGGTAATTTTACCAAAACATAGATTTAGTAATGAAGAGCTAGCGCTATTTTCACCAAATTGCTCATTAATTGATTATGGTTTAGCAGTACAAACAGGTGAGTTTTATACTGAAGAAAAAAACTGTATTATCCCTTTTGATATAACCGTTGCTTATGCCTTCTCGGTTGCTGAAAACATGAAAGCCAATAACGTAACACTCGTTGGTTTTAATGGCTATGATAGCAATGATACACGTCAGTTAGAAATGCTTGAAACACTCAATTTAATGCATAAATTTCAAATTAATAATCATTTATTGGCATTAACACCAACAACCTACCCTATTGCTCAAGGATCAATTTATGCGCCCGTTTAGTGATTACAATCTACTTATCTTTGATTGTGATGGGGTAATACTTGATTCGAATACATTAAAAATTGACGCGATGAGAAGTGCGTTAACTGAATTTGATATAACAACCGATGAAGTAAACCGCTGTGCGCTATTTTTTGCTGAAAATTTTGGTAAGTCTAGGTTCTACCATGTTGATTATTTTGTAGAAAAGTTACTCAATATTAATGCATCAATGGCTGAGCAATTTAAAGCTGATTTATTAGCCTCTTATTCAAAGAAATGTAAAAGCTTATATTTACTGGCTAGCAGCACACCATTTGTCAATGATGTATTTGTAAAAAGCAGCGCAATAAAATATGTGGCGAGTGGGTCTGAGCAACAAGAGTTAAGAGATGTTTTTCAACAACGAGCATTAAACAATCACTTTAAAGAGATACTTGGTTCACCTGAAAAAAAGGTTAATCACGTTACTCAGATTTTAGCTAATCACCCAGCATCAACAGCGGTAATGATAGGCGATGCAGCATCTGATCTTGAAGCAGCAAAAGATAATAATATCGATTTTATATTTTACAGCCCATTATCAAACGTTGAAGATAAAATGCGTGCCTTATGCTTAAAATATAATTATAGAATAATTGACTCCTTTGAAGAGGTTTTAAAAGAACTATGAATACACAAAACTTTGCCGTTGTTATTCCAGCAAGATTTCAATCTTCTCGCTTTCCAGGAAAACCATTAATTGATCTTTGTGGTAAACCTATGATTCAGCATGTATGGGAGCGTTGTTGTGAAGCAGTAGGCACCGAAAAAGTCTATGTTGCAACCGATAGTGATGATATTGAAAATGTTGTTGCAAGCTTTGGCGGCGCGGTAATAAGAACAAGCAGTGATTGTTTAACCGGCACAGACAGACTCGCCGAAGCAAACCAAACCCTTGATTGTGATTTTATCATCAATGTACAAGGAGATGAGCCTTTAATAAGTCCTGACGATATTAATACCGTAGTTAGCGCTTATTTAGCCGGTGATGGTGCTGTTGTTAATGCCATGTGCGAAATTACCGATGAACGTGAATTCAATTCAACCACTGTACCTAAAGTAGTTTGCGATCAATCAGGCAAACTTTTGTATATGAGTCGTGCAGGCATTCCATTAACAAAAAATGGTGAATTCAAGTTTGCGCATAAACAAGTGTGTATTTACGCCTTTTCTAAGGCGCATCTTAAATTCTTTTTAGCCAACCAGAAAAAAACACCATTAGAGTTAGTTGAAGACATTGAGATATTAAGGTTTCTAGAATCAAACTACAGCGTACAAATGATAAAAGTTGATAGCGGCTCCATGGCTATTGATATTCCTGAAGACGTTGACCGTGTTGTTGAAGCCCTTCAACGCTTGAGCTAATAGCATAACGTTAAACAGGTTAACCTTATTTTTCAGCCTTGGATACGTCAATATACAGGTAAGTTTTGCCTTTATTAAAGTTCAGTTAAGCACGTTTATATCCTTTGTTATAGCGCTTTGTTATAGCGCTAAACAATTAAATCATTGACACTAATTAGGTAAATGCGTTATTAATAGCGTATTGAATAGTTTTTACTTAAAAGAGAATACTTATTAGCTTTTTTTACATTTTTAAACAAATAGAAATAATGAATGCTAATAACAAGAAAGAAATGATTAAATTAATTAAGCACAATAAAATTAACCTCCTCCTCCTCGCACTCAAAGTGCGCGGCTAGGTTTTATTGCTTATTAATTAACATTTTCAGAGATTACTCGCTAAGAGGTTACTCTAAAAATAAAAACAGATAATAAATAATTAAAACCCGCGCTAACTAACGCGGGTTTTTTTACGTCTATGCGTTGGTTAGTTTTTAAATAATACCAGTTTCATTAATTAGGTGAACAATTTTATACGTAGAAAGAGTTGCCAAATACAAGGCATTTATTTCAATAACTAGTTGTTCTAATTATTAAATAAATAACGATGTAGTTGGTGATTTTAACAAGTAGAAATGATCACATAGTTAGTGAGATTGGTATAATATTAGCAAACAGTATTAGTAACAATATTAGGCATACAAGGATACAAACATGAGCAATATCACATCAACCTCAAACCATTCGTCTTCAACAGATAATGTGATTATTTTTGACACCACCTTGCGCGATGGTGAACAAGCATTAAATGCTAGCTTATCTGTGCATGAAAAATTACAAATTGCACTATCGCTTGAACGTTTAGGCGTCGACATTATGGAAGTAGGTTTTCCTGTTTCTTCTCCTGGTGACTTTGAGTCTGTTCAACAAATAGCACGTACAATAAAAAATGCCCGTGTTTGTGGTTTAGCTCGTGCGGTAGAAGGCGATATCGACGCTTGTGCGCAGTCATTAAAAGTAGCAGATCAATTTCGTATTCATACGTTCATTTCTACGTCAGATGTTCATGTACAACAAAAATTGAAAAAAGAGTTTGCTGATGTTCAAGCTATGGCTGTACATGCAGTAAAATATGCTCGAAGATTTACTGATGATGTTGAATTTTCTTGTGAAGATGCCGGCCGTACACCTATTGATAATTTATGTCGTATGGTTGAGGCTGCGATTACTGCAGGTGCTACAACAGTCAATATTCCTGATACGGTTGGCTACACGCTACCTTTTGAGTTTCAAGGTATTATTACTGACTTATTTAACCGTGTACCAAATATTGATAAAGCGGTTATATCAGTACATTGTCATAACGATTTAGGTTTAGCCGTTGCTAACTCAATGGCAGCGATACAAGCTGGCGCTCGTCAAATTGAATGTACTATTAATGGTATTGGTGAACGTGCCGGTAATTGCTCATTAGAAGAAGTGGCGATGATCATGCAAACACGCCAAGCGTTATTAGGTGTACACACTAATATTAACCATCAAGAAATTGCCCGTACGTCTAAGTTAGTTAGCACGCTTTGTAATATGCCAGTGCAATTAAACAAAGCAATTGTTGGCGGTAACGCATTCAGTCATTCGTCAGGCATTCATCAAGATGGCATGTTAAAAGCCAGCAATACCTATGAAATAATGACGCCTGAAAGTGTCGGGATTGCAAAAACAAAATTAAACTTAACTTCTCGTAGTGGTCGTCATGTAATTAAACATCGCATGGAAAGTTTAGGCTATCAAGAATCTGACTATGAAATTGAAGAGCTTTATGCTGACTTCTTAGCGTTAGCAGATAAAAAAGGCCAAGTTTTCGATGATGATTTAGAAGCGTTAGTATTTAAATTACAACAAAAAGACTTGAAAGACTTTTTCAGGCTAGAACGAATCAATGTACAATGTGGCGATGGAGATTTTGCGACTGCCAGCATTAAATTGATCTCTGGTGAAGAGTCAATTGAAGGTGAAGCGAATAACAGTAAATTGCACGCCGCTACAGGTAACGGTCCGGTAGATGCGCTTTATCAAGCAATTAAACAAAGTGTTGATATAGAATTTGAGGTTAGTGATTACACTATTTCAAATAAAGGCTCAGGTGAAGATGGCTTAGGGCAAGCAGATTTAGTAATTACCTGGCAAGGCAGAAACTTTCATGGCTATGGTTTAGAAACTGATGTTATTGAAGCCTCTGGCCAAGCATTGATTCATGCACTAAATAGCATCCATCGCGCCATGACTATTGCCGATTTAAAATCAGCCAAAAAGTAACATTAAGCCATTAGAAATAAGACAGTAAACGCTAAACACTGTCGCAAACGTTAGAGTAATTTAGCGTTTGCTAGATACATTAAAATTTGAGGTTAAATTCAATATTTAACCTGCTTTCTTATTGAAGATGCATCATCGAAGCGCAATTTAAACCGTAATTCAAAAATTTAAAGAGAAATACAAATGTCTAACATAGCAATTTTAGCCGGTGACGGTATCGGCCCAGAAGTCATGGTTGAAGCTAAAAAAGTATTAACGACCATTGCAAAGAAATTTGATTTAGAAATAAACACTAAAGATTATGACATTGGCGGCGCAGCCATTGATAATCACGGTAATGCCCTACCCGACTCAACAATGAAAGGTTGTGAAGCTAGCGATGCTATATTATTTGGTAGCGTTGGTGGTCCTAAATGGGCAAACTTACCGCCAACTGAACAACCTGAGCGTTGTGCTTTATTAGGCCTTCGTGGCCATTTCGATTTATTTTGTAATATGCGTCCCGCAACTTTACAGCCAGCCTTATCATCGTTATCTACTTTACGTAGCGATATCTCTTCTCAAGGTTTTGATGTATTAATTATCCGTGAATTAACGGGTGATATTTATTTTGGTGAGCCAAAAGGACGTAAAGGCGAAGGCGAAGATGAAACAGGTTTTGATTCAATGTTTTACTCTCGTCGTGAAATAAAGCGTATTGCTCACCTTGCTTTTCAAGCGGCTAAAAAACGTAATAATAAAGTAACATCAGTAGATAAAGCCAATGTACTTGCAACCAGCCAATTATGGCGTCAAGTGGTTGAAGAAGTTGCGGTGGAATACCCAGAAGTTGAATTAGAGCATCTTTATGTTGATAACGCAGCAATGCAGTTAGTACGCGATCCTAATCAATTTGACGTAATGCTTTGTCCTAATTTATTTGGTGATATTTTATCTGATATATGCGCGATGATTACAGGCTCTATGGGCTTGTTACCTTCAGCTAGCTTAAACGAAAAAAGTTTTGGTATGTATGAGCCCGCTGGCGGCAGTGCACCAGATATCGCAGGTATGGGCATCGCTAACCCTATAGCACAAATTTTATCTGCCGCATTAATGCTACGTTATAGCTTAAATGAAGAAAAAGCAGCTAAAGCTATTGAAGATGCAGTAAGTAGTGCTTTAGATAACGGTGTACTTACCGCCGATTTATTACCAGCAGATGAACGAGAAAAAGCAAAATCGACCAGTGAAGTAGGTGATTATATTTGCCAACAAATTGTTGCCCAAAAATCTATTTAAGAAAAAGAGAGCGCTTAAAATGACTACGTCTACCCCGAAAACTATGTATGAAAAATTATGGCAAAGCCACTTAGTTCAAGACACTAAAGGCGAGACACCATTACTTTATGTTGATCGTCATTTAATTCATGAAGTAACATCTCCGCAAGCCTTTGCAAATTTGCGTTTTCATAACCGCCCGGTACGTCATCCTGAACGTACTATTGCGACTATGGACCACAACATTTCAACACGTTCAATTAAAATTGATGCTGCTGGCGAAGGCGCTGCTAATCAATTACGTGCACTAGAAAAAAACTGTAAAGAATTTGGTATCGAACTTTTCGGTATGGGTCATAAAAACCAAGGTATTGCCCACGTTATGGGTCCTGAACTAGGATTAACTTTACCTGGTACTATTATTGTTTGTGGTGACTCTCATACCGCAACACATGGCGCTTTTGGCGCACTTGCTTTTGGTATTGGTACTTCTGAAGTAGAGCACGTTTTTGCTACTCAGACATTACGTCAAAATAAAGCAAAAACTATGAAAATAGAAGTAAAAGGCAATGTTGGTGCTGGTATCAGTGCAAAAGATATTATCTTAGCTATTATCGGTAAAACAGGTAGTGCTGGTGCAACAGGTTATGTTGTTGAATACTGTGGTGATGCTATTGAAGCGCTTAGCATGGAAGAGCGCATGACTGTATGTAACATGAGTATTGAATTTGGCGCTAAAGCGGGTTTAATTGCACCAGATCAAACGACATTTGATTACGTTGAAGGCAAAGAATACGCGCCTAAAGGTGAAGTATTTGAACAAGCTGTTGTTGATTGGACTAACTTAAAGTCTGATGACGGTGCTGAATTTGACGCAGTAGTAACATTAGATGCAAAAGATATTAAAGCACAAGTAACTTGGGGTACTAACCCTGGGCAAGTAATTAGTGTTGATGGTGCTGTGCCTTCACCTGAAGACTTTAATGATCCTGTTGAAAAAGAGTCTTGTATTAATGCACTAAAATACATGGATTTAACCGCTGGTACTAAGATGGTTGATATTCAAGTAAATAAAGTGTTTATTGGCTCTTGTACTAACTCACGTATTGAAGATTTACGCGCTGCTGCAGACATTGTTCAACGCTACGAAGGACAAAAAGTAGTGGATAGTGTGGATGCGATTATTGTTCCTGGATCTTACCGCGTAAAAGAACTTGCTGAAAAGGAAGGTTTAGACAAAATATTTACCGACGCAGGTTTTGAGTGGCGCTTACCGGGTTGTTCAATGTGCTTAGGCATGAATGATGATGTATTAGAAGCGGGTGATCGTTGTGCTTCAACAAGTAATCGTAACTTTGAAGGTCGTCAAGGTCGTGGTAGCAGAACTCACTTAGTGAGCCCTGAAATGGCAGCAGCTGCAGCCATCACTGGTCACTTTGTTGATTTAAATGCCTAACTGCCAACAAGCTTATTGAGGATTAGAAAATGGAAAAATTTAACACACACACTGGCTTGGTTGCACCTTTAGATGTTGCCAACGTAGATACCGATCAAATTATACCAAAGCAATTTCTACAAAAAACCGAACGTGTAGGATTCGGCGTACATTTATTTCACGATAGTCGCTATCTTGATCATGCTGGTACACAAGAAAACCCTGAGTTTGTTATTAACAAACCAGAATATAAAGGCGCAAGCATTTTATTAGCTGGTGAGAATTTTGGTTGTGGTTCAAGTCGTGAACATGCGCCCTGGGCTCTACAAGAATTTGGTTTTCAAGTTATTATTTCATCAAGCTTTGCTGATATTTTTTATGGTAATTGTATTAACATCGGTATTTTACCAATACAATTAACAGAAGCAGAAGTAGAACAGCTATTTAAGCTATCTACAGAGTCAGTATTAACCATCACGGTAGATTTGCCTAATAACACGGTTACTTGCGGTGATTTAGTCTTTAAATTTAGCTTAAGCGAATTTCAACAATACAGTTTAGAAAATGGTGTTGATAGCGTTGGTTGGACGTTAAATAAATTAGATGCGATTAAAGCGTTTGAAGATAAAATGCCAGCTTGGCAGTAAGCTTCAAATTTGTAGGCAGTAATTTAGATATTATTTATTACTGCCTACATCAATAACCAATTAGCATCGACAACTTTCTTTTCAATAACGGTAAATAAACTTCATGGGATTCCGTATTAAGCCACTTATGGAATGACGCATTATTTGTCATATTGAGCTTCAAAGTCGTTATCCTGAACTTGATTGACGATCTTAATAACGATGGATAAACTTAATTTTACCAATTAGTCAGCGCGGGCAAACTAAATTTCTCACCACGATAAGTTAAAATGACTTGTTGAGGTAATATTTTCTCAATAATAACGCCATTAGCAATACTGTCACCTTCATAGCGATCTCGTCCATTAACGTTGACCCAGCCTTCACCATCAGACGCATAAATATGTTGTTCAAAGCGCAAACTCGGTACGCCTTCTTGTACCCATGCAGGCATCTTGGTTAATGACTTTATTTCACTATCTGTCGACTTCCCCTGCTTAATTGCTAATGAAGTTGACTGCTCTTCGCCCTTATTAGTTTCGGTTTCTTCAATAGCCGCTTGAAAACGTGCTAATAAATCGTCTGACACACCATCAACCGCTTCTATTTGATAGTTAGGTACTTCAACTTCTGGCTTCGTTGTGGGTTTTAATACTGGTTTCAGCCCCGGTTTTTCGGCGAGAATAGGTTGTTCAACAGGTATTTTAGCCTGTGGTTTAGGTGGCTCAATAACTTGCTGCTGTGGCTTTGTTTTTTCTGACATGTTTCCTGGGGCATCACCGCTAACAATAATTTGTTCAACTTCTTGTTCTTGCGGATGTTCTGTTTTGTCAGCAACTATTTTTGTTGACTCTTCTACAGTTTCTTCTAGGTCTTTTATAACTGTTGGTAGTGTTTTATTATTCAATGATTGCGATGGGTCTTCTTGAAGCAATACAGGGATTTCACTACTGACTAGAGCTGAGTTTTGCGATTGCCCTAGCCAAAAACCAGCAACCAATACTAAAATGAATGCACTAGCCGCTGATGCTATTTGAATATTTTTATTTTGCCACCAAGGAGTTTGTTCAAAATCATCACCTAACGCATGGCTGGCCGCTTTGAGAACAATTTTTTTATTAACAATAGCATTATTACTATTATAAGCTTCCATTAAGGCACTATGGCAAAGCAAGTTAATAAGCCGTGGTATTCCTTGAGATAATTTGTGAATTGTTGCAATTGCACCTTTATCAAACAGCGCTCTGTGGCAATCAGCTACCGATAACCTATGCTTGATATAAGATGCCAACTCTTGAGGGTTTAATGGTAATAAGTGATATCTAGCGGTAATACGTTGTGCTAATTGGCGTAAGTCACGACGTTTTAATAATTGTTGTAATTCGGGCTGACCAATTAATATCACTTGTAATAACTTTTTAGTATTCGTTTCTAAGTTGGTTAACAAACGAAGCTGCTCTAACACTTGCGCCTCTAAGTGCTGAGCTTCATCAATGATCAATATAGTATTGATATTAGCCACATGATTTTTTACTAATTTTTCAGAAATTTTATCTGTTAACGTTTTTAACGTCGCCCCCGTTTTACGATAACGCACTTTTAATTGATCACAGATGGTTGCTAACAATTCTTCGCGCGATAATGTTGGGTTTAGAATAAAAGCTAATTGAGTGTTTTTAGGTAAATCATCCATCAAACAGCGACTTACTGTTGTTTTTCCAGTACCAACCTCTCCCGTTAGTAGTACGAAGCCACCATTATCACTTGCCCCTACGCCACCCAAACCATGGCTTAAATGCGTAAGCGCCTCACGATGCCTATCACTCATAAATAAGTATTTAGGATTAGGTGCAATAGAAAAAGGTAATTCACTTAACGAAAAGAAGTTTGTGTACATAAAACGTTGCTGCTACTTAAGAAGATAATAATTAAAGGTGATAGCGAAAAAGCTCAATCATCTGAACTTGGCTTAGTATACTACGAAAGCTTAATATACTACTAAAACTGAATATACTGATAAAGCCTAATATGCAAACAAGCTTAATATACTAGCAAAATTACTCTTTTAACGGGGTGATGTCTACGAATATTATGGTAAACTTTATGTATCATCTATAGGGGGTATCCTTTGACAACGCATAACAACACTATTCCAAACATACCTGAGCTTGACATTTATCTTGTGGGTGGTGCGGTACGCGATCAATTGTTAAATAGACCCATTAAAGATCACGACTATTTAGTCGTTGGTACTACGGTAGAACAAATGTTATCACTTGGTTTTCATCAAGTGGGTAAAGACTTTCCGGTATTCCTACATCCAAAAACTAAAGAAGAATTTGCCCTTGCACGTACCGAACGTAAACAAGGACAAGGTTATACCGGCTTTGCTTGTTATGCTGAGCCTGATGTCACAATAGAACAAGATTTATTACGCCGAGATTTAACCGTTAATGCGATGGCAAGAAATACTTATGGTGAAATAATTGACCCTTATAACGGTCAACAAGATCTGAATAACCGAGTGTTACGCCATGTTAGCGAAGCTTTTATTGAAGATCCTTTAAGAGTACTCCGTGTCGCTCGTTTTGCTGCTCGTTATCATGAATTCGGTTTTACTATTGCAGATGAAACGATGCGTTTAATGCAAAAAATTAGTGAAAGTGGTGAACTTAATAGTTTATCTGCGGAACGCGTTTGGCAAGAAATGCAACGTAGTTTAACTGAAGATAATCCCGAAGTGTTTTTTAACGTATTACGTGAATGTAAAGCATTAAGTGTATTATGGCCTGACCTAGATAATTTATGGGGGATACCTAACCCAGCTGAATGGCACCCTGAAATTTGCAGTGGCATTCATACCATGATGGTATTACAACAAGCCGTTTTACTAACAAAAGATAGTGAAAATAAAACTGCCATTCGTTTTGCTGCTTTATGCCATGATTTAGGTAAAGGGTTAACAGTAAGTGAGCTTTGGCCAAGCCATAAAGGCCATGAAAAGTCGGGACTACCCTTGGTAGAAGATATCGCAAAAAAACTTAGAGTGCCTAACTATTACAAGCAATTAGCCTTAAAAGTATGTGAACATCATTTACATTGTCATAAAGCTTTTCAGTTGAAGCCTAGCACCTTATTAAAAATATTTGATCAACTTGACGTTTGGCGAAAGCCTACTGAGTTTGATGATTTTATTATTGCTTGTAAAAGTGACTTTTTAGGACGCCTTAACTTTGAAGATCGCTCCTACCCTCAAGCAAAATATCTAAAAGAAGCTATGTTCTCGGCGTTACAAGTCAACGCTAAAACCTTCGTTGAAAAAGGGCTAAAAGGTCTCGAAATAAAAGAAGCTATGGCAAACGCCCGGTTAGCTGCCATCAAAATAGTGAAAGATAAGTATAAAATAGATTAATATCCAATTCATTGCGTTATTGTTATTTGGATATCACTTATACATTACTTATATATTACTTAATCATAGGTTCAAAAATACTTTCTAAGCCGTTCAACTTTATCTCATAAATAAAAGCTAATTGCTCGCCAATCTTTCCTTCAGGAAAACCTTTTGAATGAAACCACACTAAGTAGGGTTCAGGTAAATGTAATAATTTTCTGCCGGCATACTTTCCAAAAGGCATTTTCATATTAACCGTGGCAATAATTTGTTCGTTGCTTAAGTTCATTTTTTTTCGCTAAATGTGTAGCTTCTAAAATAATAATAGAAGTATTTCTAAAAAGGTGTACTATAAATGCCCAAAATAATATGAAGGGGGATTTCAAATATGTACATCAATAAAAATTTGATTAATAACCTGATTATATTCTTAATGATCTTTAGTGCCAATATTCAAGCAAAAGAATTAACGATTCTTACTGAACATTTAGCCCCTTTTCAAATAGTAGATAAAAACAAAATTTCCGGAATATCAACAGAGATAGTAGAAGCAACGTTAAATAATTCACCGTTTGATTACAATATTGAAGCTTATCCTTGGTCGCTTTCCTACAATAGAGCCCTGTATGAAGAGGATACCTGCATTTATTCATTAGGCCGTATTCAAGAGCGTGAGCTTTTATTTAACTGGGTAGGCCGAATAATTAGCAGTACAGTGTCTATGTACTCATTAGCTTCAAGCAACATCAATATTCCTACCTTAAATGATGCAAAGAAATATAAAACGGCTGTAATACGTGATGATGTAACGCACCATTTTCTTTTATCAAAAGGCTTTATTGAAAATAAAAACCTGTATGTGATGGATAATTATGATTCTTTATTACAATTACTTGAAACGCCTAGCCGTAATATTGATTTAGTTGTGCTTAATGATGATCTTATCTTCCATAGAGTAAAAAGCACTGAAGCAGCATCAAAATATAAAAGCGTTTATAGTGTACAAGATCTGACCTTAGATTTTCACTTAGCTTGCAGTATTAATACTGATGAAAATATCGTTGTAGAGCTAAAAGCAATAATGAAAAAATTGGAGCAAGAAGGAGTATTACCCGCCATTAGAAAAAAATGGACGCCAACCATGTTTAATACCATTTAATCATATCAACAAGCTAAGCAAAGTCTAAATAGCACTAAAGCCCGCTTGCCAAAATAACTATCTAAATATATGGTTAGATGTATACCTAATTTTATACCTAAAGGAAACTGAGAAGGTGATTCTAATTAATTTCATCTCATAGTCGCTAATACCAATCATTCCTCCCCCGTCGAAATACTTCTGATCACATTGTCTTCAATTTGCAATCTAAGTGACATAAAAATGTCATTAAAAAAACCTACACTTAGCGCAATAACTTAGCTCTCTACATAACCTGAATTCAGGTTAAATAAGGAAATACAATGTCTATTATGAGAAAACGAAATGCAGATCATAAAAGCTATATTCCTAATAATGCACGTGATAACCAATACATATTAGCCGAATTTACAATCACAGATGAACTTATTCAACAATTTTCAAAATATCCTTTTCAACCAGGTGTTCAACAAGAAAATTTTTATAATTTTTATCAAGCTTTAGCAAAGATATTATTCGATTTATCTGATTTATTTGAAGTAGAAAATTGCCAATTTATTGCAAATGATAAAATAGCACGTGTTAGGTTTGGTCAAGAAATGCATCAATGGCAGACAAATCAACAAATTCTATTTTACTATAATCCCGAAAATCATCACTTACAAAAAACCTTTTTTGATGCCAATAAACGCGCTAAGAAAATATCATTACTTTTTCTCACCTCTGGTACAAAGATCAGGGAGAATTCAGCACTTTTTCATACTAAAATTTCCCAGTTAGTACGTGCGTATGCCAAAGAGATATCATTAGATGAAAGTGAAGTTCGTTTACGAGATCATCAACATATTACTTATGATTTATTTGCGCAAAGTAAGCCCAATAATATAGATAATTCTTTAACAACACGGGCACATAAACTGCGTCCCATTAATCATCGATATGCAAGTCAGGATGTTGAAGTACCCAAATATCACTCAGCAATGACATATGCTATTGTAAATATTCCTATCTCAAATAGGTTACTCAATATGGTTGATATTGATCCAACATCAACTGATCCATATAATCCACTTTATACCTTTTTAACCGATACTTTTACGCAAGCTTCAATGCAATTTAATTTAAATAATGGTGCTTTAATTGCCAATGGCTTAGTGCCGATTGTACGCTACAGTATTCATGATATTGTCTCCCGTATTGGTGAGTTGCAAATGCTAGGTTACAATCCTGAGCAAAACCCTTGCGGAATAGTGAGTAAGTGGGATGCGAGTGAACTAGTTGACAATGTACAACTTATTTTTGTTGCCACTGATAAAAATAAAACTGACCATGGTTTTGCGCGTTTTTTAAATCAAATAGAGAAAACCTTAAAGCTTATGGCTACTGGATTAAAGATGGAGCCAAATAAGGATGAGGTTGTTATTAGGTTCCATCAGCATATCGCTTATAACTTTTAACTTTTAACTTTTAACATTGCGATAAAATATAGGCTTAGTCTAACTAACTTTTTACAGTATCACCCTGAGGCTTTTTTTGAAGCTTTCGCTGCAAGGTGCGTCTATGCATAGATAGTTGGCGAGCGGTTGCAGAAATATTACCGTTATTTGCTTTTAATACTTGCTGAATATATTGCCACTGTGCCTGTTCAGCAGAAAGTGTTTCCCCTTCTAGTTCGGTATCTGTTGAAATAGTTGATACTTTACTTTCATTAAGAGCCGCTAATAATGTTTGTGTGTCTAGCGGTTTAGATAAGTAATCATCAGCTCCTAACTTGATTGCATCAACAGCGGTAGCAATACTGGCAAATCCGGTCAGTAAAATTATACGACTGTGGGGTCTCACCTTTCTTAGCGGTGCAATAATTCCCAAGGTAGTTTCCTGCGCTAATTTCATATCAAGTAATATATATTCGGGCGCATGTCGATGGCACGCTAATAAGGCTTCTGAGTTGCTGTCTACATGTAAGCAATTAAAACCATGTTTAGTTAACCGACGCATAACTGTATTAGCAAATATGGTGTCATCTTCTACCAGTAGTAATTCTTTAGTCATGTTATTCCATTTTTCGGTGTAGTCTTTATTAAGCTAAATAAGTAAAAGTTTGTATTAAGTTCAGTAAAATTTTTAACTAATTATTGCACAGGTAAAGTCAAGATAACTAAAGCGCCGCCTTGATGGTGGTTAGTTAACAGCAATTTTCCACCCAGGCGCTCAAGCGTTGCATGACTTAAAAAAACAGCCATACCTAAACCTTGCTCACTACTTACCGGCTTCACGCCTAATTCTTTTAATTTTTCTAATGTAAACCCAGGACCATAATCTCTGATAATAAATTGCCAACTTCCCTTATGCACTTTACTCGTTAACGTTATTTCATGAATAGCATTCGCTTTTGTTGCTTGTATAGCATTATTAATTAAATTAAGTATTGCTGGTAATAATGTCGCATCGGCCATAATAGTAACATCACCTTGATGCTCTTTTATTAGCTCAACATCAATATCAGGGTAATTCACGCGTAAATTTTCTAATATTTCATCAAGTAAGTTATCCACGGTACTCACTGTACGAGTTTGCTCTTTAATAGAAAGTACCATCGAACGAAATGCATCTAAACTATCACTACAACGTTTTAACTGACTTTGCATATCGGTAATAATACTATTATCAGCAAAGTCTTCCTCAAGCTCATCTGCCAATAATTGTATGGTTGCAATAGGCGTTGCCAGTTGATGAGTCACTTGTGCTGAAGCAACACCAAGAGAAGTCACTTGCTCTTGCTTTAATAAGTTCTCTCGATAAGCGGCAATAGCAAGTTCTCGTTGGTTAATGCTGCGCGCCATTTTTCCAACAACAAGTGCAACCACTAAAGTAGAAAATAAAAAATTTATTCCCATAGCAATAAAGTGCCCTTCCATATTGCCATGCATAACACTCATCGGTAAAAACCATAATAAAATGCTATAAGAGCCAATCGCTAAAAAGGCAACTAATGCGAGTAAGGTTGGTGGTAATGTCACAGCAGCAATAGCGATCGGTATTAGCAAGAGTGAAACAAAAGCATTGGTTGCGCCACCACTAAAAAATAATAACAGCGACATAAATAAGATGTCTGAGCAAACTTGTATTAATAAAGCCAGTTGACTGACTTGCAATTTTTTTTGATAAAATACAAAACTAATAAAGGTATAAATTAGCTCTAATGCAATTACGCCAAATAAAGGGGCCCATGGCAGTTGATAATTTAAAACTAAATTAACGAAAAGTATTAACAATAATTGAATAACAATGGCGACGCTACGTAAAGCAAGTACCATTTGAATTGGGTTGCCGGACTTAAACGTTACTGAAAAATTAGTAATTTTAAAAAGTGGAAACATAAATGACGAACAACATAAGGTTAACAAATCTGAGCTAAGCTTAATAAGCTTTCGTTTAGCTAACTTTGCAAATGAATATTTGTCTCATATTATCTTTATTTTTGATCTATGTAATGAGTAAAATCAAAAAACAGTACAATAATTTGGTAATAAGCAACTTGCTCTAAAGACACTGTTCAAAAGTGGCTATTAGCTATTGCTCTTGAAATTTTGATAAAACTTAAAACGATGGCTTATCATGATAAGTAGAAGAGTAGAAAGTTACAGAGCGATGCTGGTTATTCATGATAAATTATTACTGTGTACTACTTGAGATAAACGGTTATCAGTAATCATCAAGATGTCTAGCTTTTGTCTTCTGCAGATGAATAGGTTATTACCGGTTTTCTTTTCAGCTACTGATTTAGCTTTAGAGACTAAGTCAGCAATTTTATGGTATGAATTATAACAAGTTGGATCACGCCAATAGCCAAACTCACTAAAGGATAAAATAATAAGTTTACTGCTAACGCGGCTTAGCTTTTTCATTTAAGTACTTGATATAAAAATAATAGACTGTAATTAATGGCAGAATAACAAGATATTATGACGGTAATATTGCCGTCGTATTACAGATATATTTCGCAGTATATGGTCTACTGTTTTAAAGAGTATGTTCACTGATGTTAGTTTAACTACGCTATTTATTGTTGTAATATGTACGGCTAAATGAATATATTAATATTTCAATTTACGCATTAATTAAGGCCTAAGTTAAACCTTAATTTAAACCTTAAGTTAGGCCTTAATTTAATTGAAGTAATAATTCGCAATTAATAGTGAATAGAAACCCTATGACAAAAACGACAACGACTGATGTTAACAACACTCAAAGTGATAACACTGCACAACTTGCTACCTTAGCTGGAGGGTGCTTTTGGTGTATTGAAGGGGCTTTCACGCAAGTTAAAGGCATATTTTCAGCAACATCTGGATATATGGGCGGACAAACAGTTTCACCAACTTATGAAGAAATATGTACGGGTGAAACTGGACATGCTGAAGTAGTACAACTTAGCTTTGATTCTGCTTTAATTACTTACCAAGAAATACTGGAAATATTTTTTACCTTGCATGATCCTACGCAATTAAATCGACAAGGTAACGATATAGGAACTCAATATCGTTCAGCTATTTTTTATCATGATGACTCTCAGAAACAAATAGCTGAAAAAATCATTCAAGAGATGACTGACGAAAAAACCTTTGATCAAGAGATTGTTACGCAAGTGTGTGCCATTGAAGTCTTTTATTCTGGTGAAGAGTATCATCAAGATTATGTTAATAATAATCCTGAAAATCAATACTGCCAAGCAATTGTATCACCTAAATTAGCCAAATTTAGACAAACATTTGTTAATAAACTGAAATAGCTAAACGTATACAATTTATACATACCATAACCTGAAGAAGTGTTTGGACGCTCTAAATATCGATAACGAGCATAAAAATACTTCTTTTGGTTTTGCCGCTACTAGATGAATAATGAATTATTCAAACGCGCTGAATATTACTTGTTTCAATATTTTACCAACCAACCAACGCAACTACCTACTCCATTAAAGCTATAAACTTGTGAACGGTTAGGCTAATTAGTTTTATTTGAACGTGTCCATTAAGCTTAAATCACTCAACATAGTTACTCGAAAAGTACAGTTTAAAAGTGATTACACAAAATAACGACTTAAATAATTACTGAAAACGCATGGATAAATCGACAGCTTGCACGTGTTTAGTCAATGCACCGCTAGAAATAAAATCAACGCCAGCTTTAGTGTATTCTTGTAAAATTTCTATCGTCATATTACCCGAGACTTCTAATTTAGCTTTACCACGTGTCGCAGCAACCGCTTCTTCAATCATGGTAGGAGTAAAATTATCTAACATAATAATATCAGCGCCTGCCGTTAGTGCTTGTTGAAGTTCATCCATCGACTCCACTTCTACTTCCACGGTTTTATCACTGTGATTTTGTTTTGCTGTAGCAACCGCTTGTGCAATACCACCGCAAGCAGCAATGTGATTTTCTTTAATTAGGAAAGCATCGAACAAGCCTATTCGATGATTTACACCACCACCCGATAATACTGCGTATTTTTGTGCGCTGCGTAAACCTGGTAATGTTTTGCGAGTATCTAATAACTTAGTATTAGAGCCAACTAATTCTTGTACATACTGGCTTGTTAATGTTGCAGTACCTGACAGGGTTTGCAGAAAATTAAGCGCTGTACGTTCGCCGGTTAACAAAGTGCGTGCATTACCTTCAAGTTGAAATAAGGTTGTGTTTGCTTTAACTTTTTCTCCGTCACTAACAAACCAAGTGATCTTGGTTTTTGCTAGCTCTGGCTGTGAATTATCTAATTGTGCAAATACTTCATTAACCCAAGAAGTACCACAAACAACACAATCTTCACGTGTAATAACGGTTGCTACTGCTTGTTCATTGGCAGGAATTAACATTGCGGTAATATCTTGCTCTACATTGGGTGTTTGTCCATTAATAACACCTAAATCTTCTTTCAGTGCCCAAGTAACCGTTGCGGTGACATCTTGTTCTAGCTTGGTCATTTCAGCAGAAAGGACAGCAGTAAGTTTTTCAGAAGTATGCATTTTTCATTCCTGTTAGCGGTATTCACGTAAAGTAAGTTGTTTGCCTTTTTGGCTAAACTCTACTTCTTTTAAGGCACTCATTCCCAACAAAATAGCATCACTTTTCATTGCCGGGTTGATATGTGCGGCGACATTATATAGGAAAATATTACCAATGCTAAGTTGATCTATTTGGGTTTTATAAACAGTTACTGTGCCATTTGCTGTTCGAACAGGGTAACTGCCAAAACTTTCTAGCTGTAATTCATCAGCAATATGAGCAGGGATTGACACTTGCGTTGCCCCGGTATCAAGTAAAAAAGTTACGGGGGATTCATTAATGCTACCTAACGTAACATAATGACCCTGCTTATTTTGCTGTA